>JAEOSP010000572.1 GCA_016840305.1 Candidatus Hodarchaeota archaeon | reverse complement strand
TTGGTAATCCCACTGTTCACTTATAATCTTTAATTACTGATGTTCTAATCAATTTCTACCTTTACACCTTTGATGTGCTTGAAGGGTTTAGCTAGAGGGACTGACACTGTTAGAAGACCATTTCTGAATTTAACTTTAGCTTTTGTTGGATTTGGATCATGACCTAGAACAAAACATCCATAATATTCCAATTCTGTCCTAGCCGCTTGTACTAAGAACGATTTTTGTGCTATCTCGAAATGGACATCCTTTTTGTTTAATCCTGAAAGTTGAACCTCAATCAAGTATCTCTCCAAATCATGGTGAGTATGCACCATAGGTGAAACACGAACTTTTGTCTTTTTTGGCAAATACTTTCACCTCGTTGATTGTCTTCCTCTAAAGATCAAAATTTCAGTATAAATTTAAATTCATATGATAGTTCCATAACTATTCTTTCGTATGCGGAAAATGTCCTGGTTATCAAACTATTAATTTCAACAAGAAAATCAAATTGATTCATTAAAACTTAAGTAATTGATCTGGACTGACCCAACCATATTCATCACGTAAAATCATTAACGCAGCTTGAGGTGGGATAATTCCTTTTTCAGTAATTATTACGTCAATGTATTCAGATGGAGTGACATCGAAAGCTGGATTACGTACTTTTAGATTTTTGTACTCGGCGAGCTTTACTTTTGTCATTACTTCATAGGGTTCTCTCTCTTCAATTTCAATGAGTAATCCTGTCATAGTTTCAGGGGAGAATTTGTAAGTTTCTGCAGCAACCAACAGATTCGTTCTCGCTTCATGTGCTGCTAAGGCTAGTGTCGCGGTGCCAATTTTATTTATCACAGCTCCATTTGCAGTAATAGTATCAGCGCCAACTATGACACTGTCTACATCATTTACAAAGTACCGCACTGCACTGTCGACGATAAGTGAAACAGATATGCCTGCATCATCTAAAGACTTTGCTGTTAGATGTCCTTGAAAACGAGGGCGTGTTTCAGCAACGAATACATGGAATTGTTTTCCTTGATTGAATGCTGTTTTCATTACAGAAATAGCGCTAGAACTATTGCAAATAGTCATTAGATTGTCCCCATCTTTTATCCGTCTAGAGCCAATCTCTCCAATCCGTTTGACTGCTTCATTGCTTTCTTTAATAAATGTTGAAGCTGACTTAATGGTAATTTCCTTCAATTGTTTTAAACTCACGCTTTGATCGTAGCCGTTTTTCACTCGTTTCATAACATAACGTATGCTATTTGGTAGAGATACAGCACTAGGACGAGTTTGAATGAGTAAGTTTGCGGTGTTACTAATATTTTGATAAAATTGATCAGGAGTTTTAGCTTCAGTATTTTCAGCAGTGATTTTTAACCCTAAAACTGCTGTACGTGCGATCTTACCAGCACCTCTAATTTTCATACTTTGAATGTCATCAGCGATCTTCTTTACTTCCTTTATCAACATAAGTTTCGAAAACCTCACATACAGATATCTTGTAATGACATTTTAAGATTTTTCACGTTAATCCCAAAATATCTCATCACCTTTCCTATATACAATGGTTGGCATTAAACTATTTTATTAAATATAAATTTCAACAAAACTCATAAGAATTAGACACGAAATCATTAAAAGAAATAACATGTTTCGTAATACACATGAGGCAGTGGGAAAGAATAGTTTATTCGATGGGCAGGCTTGGATCCTCAGCCCTTTTAGATATGCTCACTATTGCTACGTTTTGGATTTATTTAACTCGATATCAATTAAATCCGATATTAGACGGTTTAGCCAATGCTCTTGGAAAAATCATAATAGCATTCAGTTCTTACTTGATAGGGTATATCAGTGATAATCTAATCAATACGCGTTTGGGTCGACGAAAGCCTTTCATAATATTAGGCGCACCGATTCTTGCTTTTTCCTTTATTATGATATTTAGCCCACATTACTTCATCGCCATTGGTGATCAAATTAGCTTATTTGTCTATCTGACTTTCTTCAATGGATTGTTTCAATTTTCCTACGGTTTATTGATTACA
>JAEOSP010000571.1 GCA_016840305.1 Candidatus Hodarchaeota archaeon | reverse complement strand
TTCAAGTTTTAAACCGCTCACACGAATATACTGATTAAACCTTTCATACAACATCTCACCCTTTTCAGCCCCCGCAGCATCAATAAAACTGGGTCTCCTTCCCTTTCTTGTATCACCGTATAGAGTAAACTGAGAAATGGATAATATTTCACCGCCAACCTCCAACGCTGATAAATTCATTTTCCCTTCATTGTCATTAAAAATTCTAAGATTTACGCATTTGTCGGCAAGATATTTTGCATTTTCCTCAGTATCATCAACCGAAACACCCAGCAGAATTACCAGGCCTTCTTTTATTTCACCGGCTACTTTACCATCTACAGAAACTCTTCCCCATTTAACTCGTTGAATTACTGCTCTCATATAATAATTCCCTTTATAATAACTGTATTCTAATTTTAACAAATATCTCCGGATTTATAATAATCCATTGATGCATCCTCCGGCACAAAAACCAATTATTGCCCTAAATTACATTAAATCTTTTAAATTGCTAGAAAAGTTAATATTAATATAAATTAGACATGATTGATTATGAAATATTTTCCCATTCAATATTCATCTTATTTATTGCATAACCGATTTCATTAAGATAATCCCCATAACAACTCATCCAGTGAAATCCACGCATATCTCTCAATAATTTCTTCCAATCACCTTCAATAGTGCAATCGAATTGTGAACGACAGATATCATAAAATGGATTATCTGTGATTTTTCCCTTAAATCCCACCCACTTCTTAGAATCAAAATTAGGTATTATATTTGTGATAACCTGCCCTTTTTTAAATTCAACCTTCGGAGCTGCGCCATAGTCAGATTCACAATGTGTATAAATATGCGTTGGCTCAAACTCTTTACCATTCATTCTTCTTGGAGCAGAACAGTGAGCACAAGTAGTCTGACCATTATTAGGATAGCATGGATCATTTAAAAATACCGGTTTTCCGGATATATAACGCAGAAGAATACCCGATGGTATAACTACAAAATCCGACTCACAAAAAGCCATCAAACCTTCATCATTTATTAGGCTAAACGCAAGACAGGGAGTTGTTTGCACATCTCCTCCAATACCCATACATCCACGAAGAGTCACACCAACCGCATTTGCCTCTATCATTAATTCTTTGAAAACATCTCTTAATACAAAAGCCCTGATAATAAATTCCTTTTTAGTATTCACAGAGATGATATTTTTCTGTCTCAGATATTGATCAACTTCCTTTTGAGTATTTGTTATTAATTCCCGATTATTTAATCTCCTTCCCATTCTTACCTTTATTTCGTCAAGATTAACATTTGTAATATCTAACTCCCAAACATCATTTACAATTTTCTCCACATATTTTCCACCTTCACCCCATCCACCAATTCCATTTACTGCTACAAGCTTTGTTCCTTTGATATTCTTAAGACCAAACAATGCCCTTAGACGCCATAAAACATCATCATATTCATCAACTACGATGTCGTCAATATTCATATTTTTGTGGGTATATTTATCAGTGGCGCTGCGAAGTAATTTAGGGTGAGCAATTTCATACCATAAATATACCGGTCCTGATTTTTGACGAAGAAACATAAGAACTGACTTCCCCGAATTTGTAATAGTATCCAGACGATTTTGTTTATAAACTTCATCCCCTGCTGATCCGGCAGCATATAATAAAATTATATCACAATCACATTCGGCAACGACTTTTGCGCTATTGTCCGTATTCACTTGCGTCAATGGGAGCACTTCAATAGGGAAATCTGATTGTGAGACCAATTCCTTTAATTCTTGTTCGATTCTATTCACTTCCCGAGTTACATCACTTTGTGTTTTTAATCCACCCCATTCGCGCCATGTAGCAGCCTCTTTACGCTTATGTAAATTATATAATAAACATGGTTTTACTTTTAGTACTTCACCAAGTTTCTCGAACCCAACATTGAATTCACCATTATTTAGTGCTGCCTTGGTTGATGATAGTAGAAATGGAATGGCCCCGACTCCGGTACTCATCTTCATAAGAAAATCACGTCTCTTTATATCTCCGCAATTTTTACACATTTTCTCCTCCTTAATTATATCAAATATGCTTTTCCAATAATTATTAAAACAATATACTATTTTAATTGTCTATATTTAGTGT
>JAEOSP010000570.1 GCA_016840305.1 Candidatus Hodarchaeota archaeon | reverse complement strand
TAATGTCTTACCTGGTCTATTGGGATTCATAACCCTTTTTATTGGAATGATCTTGGTAATAACAGTGTATCCGATTGCTATATCGATATACACAAGTGATTTGCCAGTAGCTTTATTGATCAATATTGTATTTTATGCCATGATACTCATTGTACCACTGTGGTTTGAAACAAAGATATCAAAGAGGTTAATTACAGGATTTATTTAATAATTAAGCAAAATTAGGAGAAATGAAGTGTGACTAGAATGCCTATTACAGGAGTCCATTAGTCAAATTGAGGTAACCACTTCTTCTCTGCTTCAAATAATTCCTCCGTCATAGCGCGGATTTCAGAAGGAGAACAAACACTAGCTGTATTTGGATCTAGTAGAATTGCATGGTAAATCTTTTCACGATCAAGATCAAGAGCACCTTCTACAGCTGACTTCTGAACCATAATATTTGATGTACATAAAGCCTGACAAACAGTTGGTAATTCAATACCTCCTTGAGGATGTGCACCTAGACTGTCAAAAAAAGTAGGAACCTCTACACAACAGTTTAGCGGAAGATTAGTTATGTAACCTTTATTCATGACATTTGCGTTCACACGAACAGGTGTAGAACTTTCCATTGCATTTATTATCAGAGGTGCATATTCCCATGAAGGAGATTCTTTAAACTCAAGTGAATCAAGGTTCAATTTTTCTTTAAATTCATTTTCGAGATTTGCCTGAGCAAATGATTGTTCATCATAGTCAAGTGCATGGGTAAGTTCAGAGAAAAATCCTTCACCTTTATACTTGTCTAATAGCTCCTGTCGTTTACGATAATATGGTAAATACTCACTGAGGTGACCAGATGTCTCTGTCATAAAGTATCCCGTAGCTTTCATCATATCTACACGCAATTTTTCGACATCTGTTAAGAAAGGTTGATTCTTACTTGCTTCATGGATCAACGGGTATCCATCATGCCACTCATGGTTTAAATCTTTGTATTGTACTTTTAAAAACCAGGCGAGATGATTTATCCCCGCACATAGATAATCAAATTCTAATGGTTCTGTTTTATCATATATAGCCATCTTAAGCACAGCAGCAGTTTCAAATACTCCGTGACATAATCCCACGGTGGAATTTGGTAATAAAATATTGCAATACCAAGTATTCATAGCCATAGGATTTGTATAATTCAATAATAGTGGTTTCATTCCCAATGAACCATCAGAATTATAACCATAATTTTCAATATCCTTTAATAATTGTTTATAAAATTTTATGGTTCTTAAAAATCTAAAGACACCACCAGGCCCAACAGTATCAGCTACACATTGAGTTACACCATATTTCAGCGGAATATCTAAATCTACTTTAACTGCTTCCAACCCTCCTATATGGACTGCGTTTATAATATACTTAGCATCAGTGATGGCTTTTTGTTGATCTGTTGTCTTTTCAATGGTCACATTTTCAAGTAACTGGATATTATCTTCCTGATATTTCTGCATGTACTTATACATCAGATCTAATCGTCTAGGATCAATATCTTCCAGACATAAAACAATGTTACCACGGAGTATTGGAAAGGTAAGAATGTCAGTAAGGAGAGTTTCTCCGAATACTAATGATCCAGCTCCGATAAATGTAATTTTAAGCATAATGGGGATAATTTTCCACTTATTTTAAGAATTACTCATGAAAAGTATAGAGATAACAGTAGGGTCTAGGTTACATCTACAAGTGATTCTATTCTCTTAACTGATTCATGAACGTACTCTTTATTATCTATTGTGAGAGTAATTGCCTTTTGAGGACATTTAATGACACATCTTCCACACCCTCGGCAGCGTTCCCCTATTACTGCTTTTTCATTAACTATATCTATAGCTTTAACAAAGCATACTTCTGCACAAGATCCACAACCGATACATAATTCTTCATCTACTGTGACAGTTACACCCGGCATTTTATGCATTTTAACTGAAATATCCTGAGATACATGGGGTAATATACGCCAAAGGCAACAGCAATCACAGCAATTACATATAGTTAGGAGTTTCTCACCAGGACCAACCTTAAGCCATACTGTATCAAGCTTATTTCTCCCGATTAAGTGAACCAGACCCGCTTTACGAGCTTTTTCTACATGTTCAAGAGCTTCTTCCTTGGTAATTCTTCTGCTAAGATTGGGATCTATTCGAGTTGCGGCTTCACCTAAAAATAAACAGCCGATATCAATGGGGTAGTCTTTACAGGAGGAAGCTGATCTGCAGATACACCAATTCATTACAACATGATAATTTGTTTCTTCAATAAAATGCTTTACTATATCAGAAGGAACAACAGTATCACCATGCCTTTCTATTGGTTGATTCACCTTTATTGTAACAGAATCATCTTTAGGAAGATAAATAATGTCATCCCCATCAAACATCATATAATCTAATGCTTTCCCTAGTAAAGGTACTCGTGTAAACCTAGAGAAAACTGATCGTAAAGGAAAACCCTTTTTTAATAACCATATAAATAATCTAGATCTAGGCAATTGAGAATCCATCCATAATTTTTAAAATATTTAAATAGAAAAAAATCATGGAACAAGTTTATCCGAAAATTCTCCTGAACCATGAAGGCATTAAGTACCCAATCATTCCTGTTAAACCAGCTAGGGATGTTGAAATCCAAGCAATGAAATACCAAGTTGTATATCCGCCTCCTGAAAAACGATCAAGAAAGAAAAAGACGAATACAAGTATTTCGAATAGTGCTGTTAGCCCAATCATGGAAAAACCTGCACGAGAAAGTCTATTATCTGCTCGACGAGCTGCACTAATAGCTTTAACTAATAGGATTGTAAATCCAACAGTTGAAACGAGAACATGCCAAATTAACAGATGTGCAGGTATGTATTCACCTGGGAGCTCTAAAAATGGTATCGATTGAACTTGAAAAATAAAGATAAATAAGAAACCTACGGAAATTCCATTAGCAAATGTAATAACTTCTTTTAAATATTTAATTTTCGTTTCTTCATCATAGAAAATATCTTCAGTGAAATAATACAAGAATATATTTCCGATAATGGAGAAAGCATAACCGAGATTAATTCCCATAGTAGAGATATCAATCTCACCCCCTGAGAAATAATCAAGAGATTTTGTACTGAAGAGGATAAAAACTGCGAATACATAAAACAAGAAACTCATAAATAAATTCAGTGTTGCATCTCGACGATTCTTCCTCCACTTGAAAAATAGATTTAATGATAAGAATATGAATACAATTAGTGCAGAACCTTCTGCAATTAGTGCTAGTTGAGGAACATCAGAAGTTTGTTGTAAACTAAGTAAATTTTGAAACATTTTTTTTCCTACCATAAACCACTGTCTTTTAATTTTTCAGAACTTGTTTCCTTCTTTTTAGGTGAACAGTCTTCACGTGAAACCCTACTGATTGAATTTATGTTATTCATAATTATTCGTTTGAATTCAGGAACAAGATAGTCATCAAGTTCGGTATCAACTATCCTTTCCTTTTTTTGATAATTACGATAGAATGCTTCTGCATGATTATTGATTTTTAATAATGTAGGATACCAACAGTCGGAATTTGTTTCTCGTGTGATTGCGATTACGGAAAGAATGTCCTCAGATCCAGTAATAAGAAGATTTGCATAATCAGTCTGAAATGAAGTTAATTGGCCAATTTTAAAATCAGTAGCCATTCCTCTCAATGCGACTAAAAATCCGCCGAATAATACAGAATCAATTGATTCAAGACCAAGTTCTAAGGAGGAGATTGGGATGCCTGAATTTTTATCAACAATCCATAATCCTACAAAGCCTTGAAGCTCAACCACGAGAAATCACACAACATTATCGAAAAACTGATATACATTAAATATTTTTTCTGGTTTTTCTATCCGAGCTTTTTTTTATTTCCATATTATGAAACTGTATCCAAGGTTAAAAATAGCCGGAAACAATAACAATCGTCCCATTAACTTATATCAGGTTTGTAAAGGAATATTAGGCAATCCTATTGATAGCTACTTTTAACTTCTTGTTTTTGGTTATTCACCTGATGATTTCAACTGAATATCGGTCTAAGTCAATACTTAAAAATCTAGCAATACAACTCCAATTTATGATATTTCATGATGGAAATTCTTAAATTCATTTCAGTGTTAGTAGTTCGACGAAATAATTGGTTATTGCTTTTTACTTCATGCTTTCTAATTATTGCAAAATCTATTGTTGGAAATTCAAATATTCCTATTCTTAGTAATCTGGAAATATTACAGAAAGAAAGTAAATAGGTGAAAAGCGAAAGTATTGATTGTTTTCTATTGTGGCTTATATATGAAGTCAGTACGCGGTTTTACGAGATATTCACAACCTTCTGGAGTAATTACAATCATTTCTTCCATAGAAACCATACCATGATTTCTAGTTTTCACGTTTGGTTCAAGTGTAAACACCTGCCCTGCTTTAATAACTTTTTTAGGTGTATTACCGTATCTAGGCCAGAGAGGGCCTAAAAGGCAACCTCCATCATGAGCCATTATCCCTACTTGGTGACCTAGTCCGTGTTTATATTCTTCATAGCCCTGTGATACAATGTACTCTCTTGCCAACTTATCAATCTCAAATCCTTGCATCCCAGGTTTAATACTGCTTGCTGCAAGTTGGATTGCATTTACAACGGTGTCCATGGCATGTCGTAATTCTTCAGGTAATTCTTCCTTCCTTCCAAAGAACCACATGCGTTGTAGATCAGATCCATATCCATGGAACTTAATACCAAAATCATTATGAAGCGTGTGTCCTTTTTGGATAAAGTTAGTAGCTTGAGGCATTATATGCCCAAAATCCTTCTCCTTAGCTGCATCGATTGCAGGGTTCTGTTCGCGTTGCCACGAGAATCCTAATTTTCTTCTAGCCACCTCTTCATGAAAATTAGATTGTATTTCAGCTTCGCTGACTCCTACTTTCATGCTTTCAGTCATTTTATCATTAATTTCTTCCGTAATTTCGCAAGCTCGCTTGATTATTCCAAGTTCAGTTTTTGATTTGCATCCTCGAATCGTGTTGATTATTTTTTGAGCGCTTATGAAACGATCTTGATAGTTTCCCAGTATTTCTTGGAGAAAAAGAAACATTCCATGGGATAAACCATCAGCAGAGTAATCATCCAGCGAAAAGTTCAATGCAATTGTTGGAGGCTCTAAATCTTGGATTTTTGATACTAGGAAGGGTTCTATATCTTCAAGATATCCAATTACTTCATCCCAAATTCCTTTTTCTCGCTCATTGTCAGCATCAAAATTCGCGACAATAGCGATTTTATGGAATTTCTGATTCTTAAAAGCAAAAATAAAAGCTGATTCTAAAACAACGTCGGATCCCACAACGAAGTTCATTGAAGAATCAGGAGTAGTAGCTGTCTCTCGAGCAAAAATTAACCAACATCCAATATTGTTTTCTTGCATAATTTTAGGCAATTCTGCATGTTTTTCTCTTATGATTTCTAATTTTGTATCAATTGGTAAATATCCTTCACTCATGACAAGCACCCATACATTAATATTCAATGGATTTTCCTAACATCAAGTTTGAGTTATATGTATTCTGTTTGGATCATCATTAGAGTTATAAAAGAAATACCTAGTTATTTCAATATCAGAATCCTGGAGAGTTACCTTGCATTCGAAGAACAGTAAATTACGCGATGTCGAAGAAGAGGTCATGGAGTGTTTGTACGATCTCCATGTGTCACGATGTGATGATGATTCTTATATTAAAATGAAAGAAATTTTGGAAAATCTAGGACAGCAAGTATCAAAGACTCAGTTAACAAATATCGTTCAACGAAAATTAGAAAAACTAGGTTATGTCGATTATATTCAATATGAAGGGGTGCGATTAACGCCTAAAGGGTATAAAATTGCACAATTGGTGGCTAGAAATCATCGCCTTGCTGAAGCGATGCTTTTTCAGATATTCAAGGTTCCCTTTAGTATAATTCATGAACAAGCATGTTTATTAGAACATGCTATATCAGATACAATGGCCAAATATGTTTATGAAGCTCTGCCAGAAAAAAAAACTCCCTTCGGAATTCATATCCCAATGAAAGAGGGAGAAAATTGGGAGTGTTCAGATCAAACACTGTCTGAAACACTCGCAGGAAGTTCTGTTATTGTTGATCGTGTATCTATGCATACGTACGATACTGCTAATACGTTGATTAAATACGGGATTGAAGGAGCTGGGACCTTGATCAAGGTTGAAAAGGTGGAAGAAAAGGAAGTTTCAGTTGAAATATCAGGTACTAAGTATTTGATTCCTATTGAAATAGCAAAAACATTGTATGTAGATCCAATGAATAACACTGACGATCAAAAATAAATTCAGGTGAAATTTCCAATGACAAATATTCAAACTCATATTGAAAGAATTGCAAAGGATATAGGTCCACGAGAATCAACTTCTGAGGAGGAAAAGCAGGCTGCGGAATATATAGCAAGCTATCTTAACTCTTTAAATGGAATTAAGGTTATCACTCAACCTTTCAAATCCGTGTGGACTTGGTCATGGCCTAATGTATTAACTATTACTATAGTACTTATAGGAATTGGTCTGTATATGATTCTGCCATTACTTTCTATTGCTCTTATAGCTCTGGGTATATTCTTTTTTTATACAGAGAACGACAACTGGCCAACTGTATCACGAATCATGCCTAAACAATCAAGCCAAAATGTAATAGGCAAAATTAAGGCTCAAAGAAAGAGTTTAAGAACCATCTTGTTGATCGCTCACATGGATTCTTCAAGAGCGGATTCTGCTCATCATCCTTCTAGGGTAGCAGGTTTCAGAAAACTTGTTTTAGGAAATTTGATTTTATACTGTACCATTTTCATTTTATTGTCATTAGGACAACTCTATGACGTTTTAGTATTCAACTTTACACTTATGGAAATTGCTTGGTACATATGTTTGATATTAGCAATTCCAGTAATTTATTCTTACATTCTAGCACTCACGCGCCAATCGTTATCAGAAGTTGTAGTTGGTGCTAATGATAATACGTCTGGAGTTGCTGTTGTGCTGGAGTTAATGAATATATTATCTAAAAATCCGTTACAAAATACAGAAGTGATTTCAGTTCTTACGGGATGTGAAGAATCTGGTTGTGGTGGGATATTAGAATTTTTAAAGAAGTATGGATCACAATATCGAGATGCTTTTTTCTTAAACTTTGATAACATTGGTGCAGGTAACCCGATATTTGCTTCAAAGGAAGGTATATTTTTTAGACATCATGCAAATAAGGATCTCTTACAGTTGGCACGGTTGGTTCAAAAAGAGAATCCAAACATAAAGATAAATGAACAAGAATTTAGACCTGGTTATACAGATGGCACAGCAGCAATGGTACGTGGGTACAAGGTTCTTTCTTTTTTAGCTGTAAATGAAGACGGAGTTCCTCCACATTGGCACTGGAAAACGGATACTATTGAGAATCTCGAAGAAGAAGTGATGGATTCTGTAAAAGATTTCGGATTGAAGCTAATTGAAAAGATTAACGAAGATTCTG
>JAEOSP010000007.1 GCA_016840305.1 Candidatus Hodarchaeota archaeon | reverse complement strand
CTGTAACTGCTAAAGCCCCAACAAGGAGTAAAAATGGTATGAGTGTTAGTTTCTTCATTTTTTAACATCCATTTTTCCTTAGTATTAAAGTAACGTGACTAAAATATAAGTATTTCGTAACGTAACTAAAAATAAATGGAAAATGAAATAGCTTGTAAAAAAACTAAAGAGAAAAAAGAAGAAGAAAAAACTATCTAAATCTAGTTCCAACAGTTTTTTTTCTTCGTATCCTCACATAGACAATTATAATAAACAGAGACAGAAGGATTACTCCACCAATTAACCTAACTGCAACAGTCATCCATTGTTCCCATTGGAAAGGATGATCATTTGGATTATTAGGATCAGTATTTGACAGATATTCTTGATAATCAGAGAAACCATCCATATCGGAATCGGGATTATTGGGATTTGTAAGGTGTCCATCTTTACCAAACGTAACTTCCTCCAAATCACTTAAATTATCAAAATCGGAATCAGCATTAATCGGGTCTGTTTCGTAAATATATATCTCGTTGTAATCATCTAGACCGTCATAATCCGTATCATTTTCTTTTGGATTCGTTCCCAAAGTTACTTCAAATCCATCACCAAGATTGTCGTTATCTGAATCCTCATTGTTAGGATTAGTACTATAGACATGAACCTCTTCGTGATCACTCAAGCCATCTAGATCACTATCAATATGATTAGGATCCGTATCATATAGAAAAATCTCCAAATAATCTACTAAGCCATCTCCATCGCTATCACTATTAGTTGGATTAGTTCTATAAAAGAAGATTTCATCATAATCGGATAGAGAATCACCATCTGAATCAGAATCATTAGGATTAGTATTAAACCAAGATTCTTCTGTGAGATCATCAATAAAATCGCTATCACTATCAATATTGCCTGTTCCGAAATGAGATCCCCGGAAACAAGACCATTGCTGAGGACCAGAAGAAAGTACTCCAGTTAATCCAAGACAAACTAATTTGAAATCATAAGTTCCAAACAATATTTCATGGCAATCATCATTGTCTATATCAACAATAACTGGGGAGGAATACATTATTTCACCGGTATTATATTGCCATTCCATTAATCCTGAATGACTAATGCAATAGAGATTAAAATCATACGAACCAATTACTACTTCTAGTGTACCATCATTATCTAAATCAGCTATTGCAGGAGATGAAATAATATTATCATTAGTCTCAAATTTCCATTCCTTTGTTCCTTGATGGCTAATACAGTACAAAAACCTATCAATTGAACCAACAACAATTTCTAAAGTGCCATCTTGATCAAGATCAGCTATTGCAACTGAAGAAAATATTCTACTGCCTGTTGTGAATTTCCATTTTTCCACACCATCATGATCTAAGCAATATAGATTAGCATCAGAAGAACCAACGAGAACCTCAAGAAATCCATCTTGATCAAGATCTGCAACTGCAGGAGATGAGTCTATGGAATTTACCGTTGTAATATTCCATTCTTCCTCACCAATATGACTTATACAATGAATTCCATTATCTGTTCCTATTAAAAACTCAAGAGTACCATCAGCATCTAAATCAGCTATGAGAGGACTAGTACGTGGAAAATCGTTAAGTTCAAAACTCCATTCCTCAACACCCAAATGATTAAGACATGTTAATTTTTTACCGACGAATGCATTGATTATGACTTCTAATGTACCATCTCTATCGAGATCCACTATAACCGGTGATAAATAAGTTGCCCCAAATTCATTATATTTCCATTCTTCAATACCCTCATGATTGACGCAATAATAATACATAAAGGACTGAAAGAGAACTTCTAACGTACCGTCGCTATCAAGATCAGCTATTGCTACTGTTGAAACATCATCTAAAGTTCCAAAAAACCATTTCAAAGAACCATCATTATTTATGCAGTAGAGGGTGTCATCATTTGAACCAATAACTATGTCTAGATTACCATCTCTATCTAAATCTGCAACTGCTGGTGAGGATTCAATAGTTTGATTTGTCATAAAAAACCACTTACGATACGCCCCCATAGCTTCTGGCGAGGGGGATATGTCAGCTTCTGAGCAATTAAGACCACTTTTGATTTCTGTAATAGAAGAAGAAAAGATAACAAATCCAAGTAAGATATTTAGTGAGACAAAGTTTAGAATTATTCTTTTACGCATTTTCATCCCCCTGAATCATCTTGTAGCAATTACCACGAGTTTCTTCGCGTCCATTTCTGCAACTGCTCTTTCAGCTTTCAATTTATTTTTGGCGTATTTATTATAGGCATTTTTTGCTTTAGCATAATCCTCCATATAAGGAAAAAGCATTGCACCAAAACTTATGATTATTAGAAAAATATATGTTATGAGATAAAACATAGAATGACCATGTCTTCCAAAAAAACGTGGTTTTTTGGGTTTAATATAGAGATCCTTACCATGGCCATCTTGACCAATTAAAAGTTGAAAATCAGGTTTATTTGTTTCTTCTTGAAAACACCTTGGACAGAATCCTTTAGCAAACTTTGATTCTCTCCTTTCCTCAGCATAACCAGCATCAATGATATATGCTCGAGCAACCACTCTAGAAGTTACCATTGAAGTAATTTCACAACTACATTCATAGCATACTCCTTTTCCACACCTCATACAAAGACTGCTTACAGGTCTTTCTTCATGAGGGCAACCGCCACATAGAATTTTATCCGTATTTTTCATTTTATTACTTCCATTATTAGATAATATTATAGTAACGTTACTAAATTATAAGTATTTCGTAACGTAACTTTAATCTCGATATGATCAAAAAAAAAACATTACACTAAACAAAAAAATTAGCTATCATCAAGTTCCTTTTTATGTTTAGTGAAAATCCTTGTAAACATATAACCAATTGCAGCAAGAACGAGCAAACCGCTGGATATGTAAAACATTTTACCACTCAAGTCATCAATTCCAACATAATTCCATGTATAAACACAAAGTCCAAAGAGTAAGTATGATAGTGTTAGTGAAATCCCACCGATTAAACTATATTGTGTCATGATTTTGTTTCGTCTTGCTTTATAATATGCCCAAAAGATGAAACCAAATAAAGGCATTATAACTGAAAAAATAAAAACAGGAATCATTCTCCAATTTTCCCGTTTATTTTCTCGCATCTCCTTCTTTTCTTCTTCTGTAAAAATCGGTTGTTCTGGAATCCGTTCTATTGTTTGATCTGTTAGCTTTGCCGGTTTCCTGATATCTTTGTTAACGTTGAGGATTTTTAGCTTTGGTAAAGACTCAATAGGAGTTAAATCGATTTCTTTGTAAGCATTGCCTCTTAAGTGAAGTTCTTCTAGGTTATAACATGTGCTCAATGGAGACAAATCTATTGACTTCAACTTGTTATCTTCAAGTTTTAGAATCTTCAATTTTGTTTTGTTTCTTAAGGGCTCTAAATCTATAGTAGTTAGCTTGTTATTACATAAATTAACAATTTCTAGATCGTGGCAGTTAGTTAATGGCGATAAATCAATGGTTTTCAGGTTATTACTATTTATGTCAATTTTCTTTAAATTTATACACGAACTTAGCGGTGTAAGATCAATTTCACGTATTAAATTTGAATGAATTATTAGATATTCTAATGATCCTGTTTTTGAGAATGCAGATAGATCAATCGTTCTGAGTCGACTCCAGCATAAGTCTATCCATGTAAAATCCTTTGCATATTGCAAAGGTGCTAAGTCAATTTTTCGTAAGAATTTCATAGGTTTATTTATTCCCTTAACATCCGATTCAAAATCATAGCTTTTTTTTCTGCCCCAAAAATCTTTGATTTCAATTTTTATTATCTTTCTGTGTTGCTCTTCAAACATTATAAGTTCCAACCGTCTTATGAATATAGTAACGTTACTAAAATATAAGTATTTCGTAACGTAACTTTAATAGGCAGTTCATATAAAAGCAGAAATCAAGACTAATCAAAAGGTATTATTTGTTATACATGAACGAATGAACTAAAAGCTATTTTTGGAGTTATGTATTATTGATAGAGGAATTCATTCTAAATAATTTGCGAATAAAATCCAAAGTTATTTCTGTTAAACATTTAGAGAAATTACAAGTAGATATTAACAAGACCCAACAAGATGGGAATTTAAGTAATAACAAGGTGTTCAGACATTACATTGGGAATTTCAAATTCCAAGTACCTGAAAATCTTCCGGATGCAAAATATATTGTTGTGTTAGCAATAGAGCATAATCTGGCAAAAATTAATTTTCACTTAAATGGTAAAAAGCATGACATTATTTTCTCTTCTCCTTACCATAATCTTGATGCATCAATTGATGAAATGAAAGAGTTAGTAGAAAAAGAAATCATTAAGGAAGCGGATTTCAAAGTTGAGCATAATAGAGCCATGCATATTAAGCTACTTGCTGTAAGAAGTGGTCTTGGGAGATATGGGAGGAACAACATTTGTTATGTCGATGGTTTAGGAAGCTTTCTTTCAATTTACACATTCTTTACTAATTATGACTTTCAAGAAGATAATTGGCATGATCTGAGAATGCTAGATGAATGTGAAAATTGTTCTATCTGTTTTGATAATTGTCCAACTGGTGCTATCTCTGAAGAGAATTTTGTTATTGACATTGAGAAATGTATACCATTGTACAATGAGATTCAAGGTGAATTTCCTGAGTGGTTTCAACCTGGCATTCATAGTTCACTGATGGGTTGCATTAGATGCCAACAATACTGTCCTGCTAACGAAAAAGCAGTTGAGAAAATACTCCAATTAGAAGATATTACAGAGGATGAAACCAAAATGATTTTGGATGGAGAACTCGAAGAGGAACTGGCACTTTCAATTGGACGAAAGCTGAAGATGTTCGATAACGTTAAACATGCTGAATATTACTTACCCGTTATTAAAAGAAATCTTGAGGTATTGCTAAATCAAAAGTAAATTTTCCTTATTCTTCTGTTATTTTAGATAAATACTCTTTGACTTTCTCTTCTAGTTTTTCAGTTGGAGTCATAATGAATAAGCATTCTTTATCTCCCTTAGCCCTACAAGTTAATTCTCTAGCATCTAATTCAATACCAAAACTCTCGCTACACCAACCCGAGGAATAACCAGCGTTCATTAAACAAATAGGTAAATGTGAATTCTCTCCTCTAGCCAAAATATATGAGTCAGCTTCAAATGATTGAGGATGAGTATAAATCAAGAAGTAATTCTCATCTGGTGAAGGGTGCGATTCAGGTTTAATACTAACCTTTGCCCAACCAGTATAAGCGAAATGTATAGGTCCAGTTGACAATTTTTCTATTGGATCATCAAATCCCATAGATAAGTGGAATTTCTTTGCATCCGATCTACCCAAAGATTTCGCTAGTTGATAGACTAGTTTTACCACATATGGATTATTTAATCCCCCTTCTAATTCTAACATTTTCGCTAATGCTTCAGGGAAACCTATTCTCATAGCTGCTGCTCTTATGAGAATGTATCTTTCTCCCCCAATTAAAATACGACCTGTCGATGGATCCCATTCTAGTAAATCGAAGTACTTTGCCACTTTTTCTTCGGCTTCTTTAAATTGAGCTCTAATTTCATCTGGAACTTCTACTGTTTTCAGCTCATCAGATTTCTTAGATTTTTTATCTTTTTTAATTCGTTTTCTCAATTCTTAACTACCTCGAAAATACTATCGTAGGGTGATTTTAGATTACCAATTTTATCTTTAATTTCCTTTAATTCGACATCAATGTTTTTGTAGCCAAGAACATTCATTTTCGAATCTATGTAAGCAGTAAATTTATGCGAGCAAACATCCCCTTCAAAAATTCTGTGTTCTGCCAGTTTCAGACCAGCGATAAGTTTGGGAACTGATACTTTATTTTTATTATGACAAATAGGACAAATAATTTGTACTTTACTTTTTAGTTGAGAATCTTCCAATATGCCAAATTTAATCGATTCATCCATTAATAGTTCAAAGTCCTTAAGAAAATCTTGAGAAAATTTCTCGTCACTTATGTATGAATTCCTCATATTTTGCTTCAAATTTGCAATAAAAGCAGACAAGTAAGAAGCCTCCTGATAAACGATCAAACGATTTTCTCGATGGAATAATAATG
>JAEOSP010000569.1 GCA_016840305.1 Candidatus Hodarchaeota archaeon | reverse complement strand
CTTTTAATTGAAGGAAACTTTAAATGTGCGTCGTGTGGAGAACCTAATCAAATAGTAGAGTTTCCTGAGGGGATTTATAACCCTCCGTACCAATGCGAAAACGATACCTGTCAGAGAAAAGGATCTTTAGTTCTACAAATGGAATCTAGTCGTTTCATTGATTGGCAGAAAATTACAATCCAAGAAAGACCAGAAGAATTGCCACCTGGTCAATTGCCACAGAGTATTATGATTCATGTACTAGACGATTTAGTAGATAAAGCTCGACCTGGAGATCGAGTGGAAGTAGTTGGTGTTTTGAAGGCTCGAGCTTCACGAATGTTAAAACGAGGACAATTAGCAACCTATAGTAAATTTTTCAATGGAGTATCAATAAGAAAAGAAACAGCAGAATACATTGATATTGAAATCACAGATGAAGATCGTGAGAAAATAAAAGAATTATCTGAATCACCATATATAATTGAAAAAATACGAGACTCATTAGCTCCTTCTATTTATGGTCATGATCTTGTCAAGGAGGCTATAGCTACATTGCTCTTCGGAGGAACTCTTAAAGAAACACCTGATGGTATGAAAATTCGCGGTGAGTCTAATGTACTACTTATTGGAGATCCAGGGGTAGGGAAGTGCGTACATCCTGAAAGTGAAATAATACTCGCATCTGGCGAGCGCCAACGAATAAGAGATCTTGTAGAATCGAATATTACAGGGAAATACATAATCAATGATGGATATTTTGAATACCATTCATCAAGTTTGATGGGAATGGACAAAGATGGAAAATTGACAGAGAATACGAGTAATATTTTATGGAAAAGAAAATCTCCGAGATACCTTTACTCCATTAAAACTCTAAGTGGTCGTAAAATCAGAGTTACTCCATCACATCCCTTTTTTTGTTGTGAAAATGGTTTTATTAAAAATATTTCAGCAGAATACCTAACTGATGATAGTTTTATTGCAGTTCCAAGACTGATTTCCGCAAAGGGTGATAATCGAATATCAATTACCTATCAGAAGAGTAAATCAAACAATGCTATCCGTTTAAATCCTCCTAACTCCATTACTCCTTGGTTTGCAGAGTTTCTTGGATTATTTATTGGTGAAGGTTACTCTCAAGATAGAGGGAAGAGTAAATGTATTTGGTTCTGTAATTCTGATGAATCATTATTGATTCGTTTCAAGAGCTTACTGGAAAAGTTCGGTGTAAACTACAATCAACGGTTATCATCAAATAAATCAGCTTATGATGTGTATTGTGCGTCATCTGAACTCTATAATTTTTTGGAAGCACTCGAACCCTCAATTGTTAAAAAATCAAAAGATAAAAGAGTACCAAACCAATTAATGCGTGGAACCGATGATATCATATCCATATTTTTACGAGCACTTTTTGATGGAGAAGCACACATTGACAAATCTCGACCAAAAATTGAATTAGCTTCAGCGTCTTACAATCTCCTATCAGATGTTCAAACCTTGTTATTACGTTTTGGCATCCTCTCTCATATTAAAGATAAGATCATCGAAATGGGGACTTATTATAGACTCAATATTACAGGTCTTCCGAATATTCGGAAATATCATGAAAAAATTGATTTTTCCCTAGATTATAAGAATCAAAGACTATCAAAATTTCTCCATTCGTCGAAAATTCACAATACAAACGTAGATATTATTCCCAATGTCGGAGGATTAATTCGAAAAATAAGAACTAATGCAGGACTTTATCAATCCGATTTTTCAATAACTAGATCAGCTATCAATCATTATGAAAGAAAAAAGCGGAATCCTTCAAGGGGATATCTAAAAATAATAGTTGAAGACTTCAGAAAGAAGGGGGTTAATGGTTCTAATACAAATCTACTAGAAAAAATTAGCTCTACAGACATATATTGGGATAAAGTGACTGAAATACGAAAAATTCCATCTGATACTGATTGGGTGTATGATCTTCAAGTACCAGATGTTCATAATTACATAGCAAATGGTTTTTTTGTCCACAACAGCCAGCTTTTGAAATTTGTAACCAGATTGGCCCCGAGAGCATTATACACAACTGGAAAAGGCTCTACAGCAGCAGGATTAACCGCCGCAGTCATAAGGGATCAGGATACAGGAGAAATCACATTAGAAGCTGGAGCCCTAGTACTTGCTGATCAAGGAATTGCAATGATCGACGAATTCGATAAAATGCGTCCTGATGATAGAACTGCAATACACGAAGCCATGGAGCAGCACACGATAAGTATAGCCAAAGCAGGCATTGTAGCAACCTTAAATGCTAGAACATCAATTTTGGCAGCAGCAAATCCTAAAAGAGGAAGATGGAATCCATTTAAAGCCACTGCAGAAAATCTCAACCTTCCTCCGACAATTTTATCACGATTCGACCTAATTTTTGTTCTCGAGGATAAACCCAATTTAAAGGAAGATCATGATAAAGCTTCACACATTTTGAACCTTCATAAGCTCAAGTCACTTCCTGTTGATCCACCAATTCAACAGGAACTTCTTCGTAAATACATTGCTTATGCACGAAGCGAAATTCGTCCTAAACTTTCTGATGATGCTGTTGCACGACTTTTAGAGTATTACACTGAACTGAGAAGTTCAAGTGGAAAGATAGAAGAAGGCCGACCTGATCCGATAGCAATAACTCCGAGACAATTAGAAGCTCTTGTAAGATTATCAGAGGCTAGGGCAAAAATGAGATTGTCTGAAGACGTTACTTACGAGGATGCATCAGGTGCGGTCCATTTGATGAATGCAACCCTTGATAAATTGGCTAGAGATGAAACTGGAAAGTTAGATATCGACAAATATTCATCTGGATTGAGCGATCAAGGTCGAAGGCGTCTTGACAGAATTGATGATTTAATTGATAATATGTTAAAGGAATCGGATGATGGAGAACCTGTAGCTATCTCCGCAATTCTTGCACAAGCAGTAGAGGATGGATTAGATCGTAATCAGGTGGAAAAAGCAATAGAACAAAGAATTCGCGTGGGAAAGTTATTTTCGCCTCAACCAGGACGAGTTAAGAAAATCTAAAAGCACATAGATGATTAGGGGTACAAATGCTCGTTGATTCATTGTCAATTGATAAAAGAATAAAGAGGATCATCATTGAGGAAGACGGCATAAAGGAGTTATACCCTCCTCAGGTTGAAGCTATTGAGCAGGGTCTTCTGGATGGTAAAAATTTAGTCATTTCCATACCAACTGCTGCAGGAAAAACATTACTTGCAGAATTAGCCATATTGAAACATGTATTAGAAGATGCTGGAAAAGCAGTCTACCTTTGCCCTTTAAGAGCATTGGCAGCTGAAAAATTTAAAGATTTTAAAAGGTTTGAAAGCTTGGGAATGAAGGTTGCTATTACTTCAGGTGATTATGATTCATCAGATTACTATTTACCTCGTTATGACATCATAATTTCGACAAATGAAAAATTTGATGCACTATTAAGGCACGGTGTTAGTTGGATAGACGAAGAAGTAACCCTCGTAATAGTAGATGAATGTCATCTCTTGAATGATCAGCATAGAGGGCCCACACTAGAAATTCTTCTTGCACGATTATTAATGAAGAACACTAATTTGCAACTCATTGCTTTAAGTGCTACTATTGGAAACAGTGATGATCTATCTGAATGGTTAGGAGCAGAATTAGTACAAAGTGAATGGAGACCTGTTCCTCTCAAGGAAGGAATTTACTGTGATGATCATGTTATTTATTCTGATTATTCTACCAGGGATATTCCTTACAAACGAAAGGATTTAATCTTAAATATCGCACTAGATTCTTATCAATCACAAGAACAAGTTTTAATCTTCGTTCCGTCTCGTAGATCTGCAATAACCACTGCACAGAAAATTGGAACAGAAATTGATCAGTTAATCGGGCCTCGTGAGAAAAAAGAGTTATCAAAAATAGCAGATTCATTAACAACCAATGTAGCTGATCCACTATCTAAGCAACTTGTGGATATTATGAAAACAGGAGCTGCATTTCATCATGCGGGATTAAATTCTGATCAACGAGCAATTGTTGAGAATTCATTCAAAAATGGAGCAATCAAAATATTATGTGCCACACCAACCCTATGTCTTTCTCAGGAAACAAAGGTCTGGCAGGGTCACATTCAATCAGAAATATTGAATTGTGATCTTTCTAAACCTGTTTTTGCTCTCTCAGGCAATCGTTTAATTCCAGTCCGGTCTGAAAGTATTACCCAAATGAATAATTTTCAACCTATGATAGAGATAACTTCTGTTTCTGGTTATAAAATCAAAGTTACACAGAATCACCGAATGTTTATCAAAAAAAATGGTCAAAAAATGATTATTACAGCCTCTGAAATAGAAAAGACTGATAAAATTGCCACAGTTGGTAGATTAGAGGTCAACCATAATCAGGAATTCTCGATTGGAGATTTTGTGAAAGAAAATAATTTTAATATTCCCAATACGAAAATAGATCCTGATCTTTGCTATTTTATAGGTCTAATGCTTGGAGATGGTTATTCTGGATGTGGAACGATTCATAACAACTTAGTTTACAAAGGTTCTCCAAGTATAGTGAATAAAGATGATGAAATCTTTAATTATAGTAAAAAGATATGTAAGAAGTTGAAAATTAGTTTTAGGAAGAGGATAAACACATATGGGATACCAGAGTTAGTTTTAGGGAAAAATAAGTGGTTCCGTGAATTTTTGGTAAGGTGTGGAGTTGAACAAAAGAAAAAGAAGCACATTGCAGAAAATTTTCTGCTTATGGGTATCGAAAATGTATCAGCTCTTCTTAGAGGTCTCTTTGATTCAGATGGTTATGTCAATAAGGGGCGGTCGATTGGTATTAGCAATTCCTCAAAAGTATTGATTGAACAAATTCAAACCCTTTTACTTCGGTATGGAATAGTGTGCAGAAGGAGAAAGCGAAAAGGGGGATATATGAAGATTTATGAGAAAGAATACAAAACTTTACCTTCTTATGAATTGATCATTTCTCAAAAGCTAAGTATAATCAAATTTTTCGAAAATATTTCCTTTAGCGTTCAAAGAAAAAGGAAAGATGCGAAGCAATTAGTGAATCATTACTTATCAAATTTTAATTACTTTACCTGCACTAATTGTGATTATAAAATATATAAAGAATTGTTTAGTGGACGTTCAGATTCACACAAGAAATGGGGAGAACAAAAAAAGAAAATAATTACATTATTAGCTGAAAGAGGTGAACTGGGTTCACAGGAAATCGCAAGACATCTTGGTTTCCCACCTAGAAAGAATGAAAATCGACTAAATCACCATTATGAACTAATAAATAAACGAAAAAAAGGGAACATAAGTAAAACTGAGTGGTTCTGGAGTTTAAATGAGATTGGAATATGGGTCAGCAAACTTATTAAAGAGTATAATGATATCAATGTTTTCTTTACAAGATCAAATTGCCCAATTTGTAATGAAGCTATTACTAAAGTGGTAAAAAAAGGATGGAGGGATTCTGATTTCGATGGGGATATCTTCTGGGATAACATAAAGGGGATAGAGCACATTGCACCTGAACATTCCGTCTTTGATTTTATTTTACCTAATAGTCCAGAAAATGATCATATGTTTGTAGCTAATGGATTTATAGTCCATAATTCTGCTGGAATAAACCTTCCTGCAAAACGAGTTGTCATTTCTAGTGTGTATCGTTACTCTGTTGAGCAAGGTTCTTACCCTATTAAAACCTTAGAATATAAGCAAATGATCGGGAGAGCTGGTAGACCACAATTCGATACTGAGGGTGAATCTTTGTTAATTGCTAAAAATTCTGACACTGTTCAATGGTTAATGGATCGTTACGTTCTTAATGATTCTGAAGCTATTTATTCGAAACTATCAGCTATGCCTGCCTTGCGACGAAGTATATTGGGATTAATAGCATCCAATATTACAAGAGATGTAACAGAACTATTCAAATTTATGGAAAAAACGTTTTACGGATTTCAATATGAAGCTGTTTTTCTAGAAGAGAAAATTCGTGAAGTTCTTGATCTCTTAATCGTGTGGGAAATGATTGATCCCCTCGATGCTAAAGAGACCCTTAATGCAACAATATATGGTATTCGGGTTAGCCAATTGTACTTGGATCCCCAAACTGCAGCTAGTTTTACTGAGGGTTTGAAAGTTGCAGTTCAAAGGTCTAAACCAAGAATACATCCTGTTGCGGTTTTTGACCTGCTTGTTGGAACACCTGATATGGTTACCTTCTCTTCAGCTAAAAAATTCCAAGAAATCACTGAAAAACGCTTTGAAAAGTTATCAAAGCACCTTTTGAAATCCGTTCCACTTAAAGAAGACATTGAATACGATTTTCGTTTACGTGATTTTCATTCAGCTCTCTTTTTGTGGGATTGGGTTAATGAATTACCAGTAGAAAGATTAGTAATACGATACAAAATTGGTTCTGGCGATATTCGCCGAATAACTGATACTGCTACATGGTTAATTTCATCCATGAGCGAAATTGCCTCTATTTATTCTAAATCTAATTCTCGATATTTTTCTCTATCAAAAAATACCGAAATACTGTCCGAGAGAGTGAAATATGGCATTAAAAGAGATGCTGTAAGCTTAACGAACATCAAGGGGATTGGACGTAAACGAGCAAGAATTTTACTTGATCATGGAATTCGTAAAATAGATCAGCTATTAGCATTGAGCCGAAATGATTTAAGTAAAATTTCAGGTTTTGGATCCGAACTAGCAAAGACAATATTGAATGAAGCAAAAAAGTCTAAATCGTCAGATGAAGATTTTG
>JAEOSP010000568.1 GCA_016840305.1 Candidatus Hodarchaeota archaeon | reverse complement strand
GGGTGTTTCGTGTCTTGCCAATTATGAGGGAATCGTGAGCCCTGCATATACTGTTTGTATTCCCAATAAAGAATTGTTGAATAAGGAATTTATAAGTTATTTATTTAAATATGAAGCAGTAATAAACTTATTTAAACGTTTTTCCCAAGGATTAACTTCTGATACTTGGAATTTGAAATTTAATAATTTCAGTGCTATTAAAGCTAAAATACCAAAATCTGTTGAAGAACAAGAAAAAATATCCAAAGTTTTTGTGCCAATTGATAAAGAAAATGCAATTTTAGAAAATCATTTAAATTTTTTAAAACAACAAAAAAAAGGATTGATTCAGAAATTATTAACTGGAGAGCTTAGAATTAAGGGAGAAAAAAATGAATAATGAAAAACATCTTTCAAGAATTAGCGGCAAGGAGTTTCTTCAACGGGCTTTTGAATCAGAGCAAGTTTGCCTTGCATCAGATCTTGAATCATCAAATAGAATCACGCATGCTGGAGACCGGGGGGAGGTTAACGAAAAACATTTCATAAATGTTTTGCGACGATATCTGCCTAATAGATATACAATAGATAAGGCTAGTGTTCTTGATAGTAAAGGTATGGTTTCTGATTCTATTGATATTGTGATCTATGATAGGCAATATACACCTGCGCTTCTTGATAATAATGAGCACCGCTATGTTCCTGCAGAAGCGGTTTACGCTATTTTTGAATGTAAGCCAACGATTAATAAGACATACTTGGAATATGCTGCAGAAAAAGCTGCATCAGTACGGAAACTTTATCGAACCTCAGTTGGAATTCCCCATGCTGGTGGGAAATATAAGGCCAAACCTCATTTCAGGATTATTGCAGGAATAGTCGCTCTAAAAATAGATTGGAAAGATCATTTTGGTGATTCTTTTCAGAAAATTCATAAAGGATTGCAAGGAAATCATTTAATTGATTGTGGCCTTGCCGTTGGTGCTGCTTGTTTTGATGTATTCGAAAATGAGTACACGTTAGGTCCAAAAAATAATGCGTTAATATTTTTTCTATTTCGTCTCTTAAATAAATTGCAATCATTAGGAACAGTTCCAGCCATTGATTGGAACGCCTATGCCTTAAAATTATCAGAAATGGAGGTAATTAATGAATAAAAAAATGTATCCTTTTGGAGAGCAACTAGAGAAATTTCATGATGAAAAGGTTAAACTAAGTAAAAAAATGAGAGAAATACTTATTGAACACCGAACTGCTAATGAAAACAGAATTGTTTCGAGACTTCCTGACATATTAGATGGGGCATCTATTTCTAATAGTAGTTTTAAAAGTCAAGGCTCCTTCGCTATGAATAGTATCATTCAGACTAAGTTTGAAAACGAGGAATATGATATTGATGATGGAATAGTTTTGCATAGAGAAGATCTCACTAATGATGCGGAAATTGATTTTAGTCCAAAAGAAGTGAAAGATCTAATCAGAAATTCTTTGAAGGATGACCGCTTTACTAAACAACCTATTATCAGAAGAAATTGTGTACGTGTCTTCTACAGTGAAGAGGACAAATACAAACATCATGTTGATTTTGCTATATACCGAAAATATTCAAATAAAGACAATGAAGTTATTCAAGAGTTAGCAAGTGAAGATAAATGGATATCTTCTAATCCTACTCAGATTAATAAATGGTTTGAAAATGAAATACAAACTCGAAATACTGAAGTAAATGAATCTGGTACAAAATTGCGTTGTTTACTGAGGTTATTGAAAAGATTCTGTCGAAGCAGAATTTCTTGGAATATGCCGAATGGTTTAAAACTCACCATGCTGGCTGTTGAATGTTATCACCATTATGATAGAATTGACGAATCATTTTATTATTTACTTGATGCTATTGATAAACGACTTGAAAGGTCACTCGAAGTGGAAAACTTAGCTGACGAAAATTATCCTAAGCAGAAACTTACGAAAACAAGTAGTGACGCTAATATGGTAGAACTTTGTGAACATATAAAGGAAGCACTTCAAAAGCTAGAAGTTTTGTTTGATCCAGAATGCACCAGTAAAGCAGCACTAAGGGCCTGGGACTGGGTGTTCATGTCTGATGGATTTTTTGATTCACTAGAGTTAGGAAAAATGGGAGAAGCATATGCAATAGGGACTTTAGT
>JAEOSP010000567.1 GCA_016840305.1 Candidatus Hodarchaeota archaeon | reverse complement strand
TGAAGAGGAAATTCCTTCTAGTAATGTAGAGAGGAAATAATATGGCACAAAAGAGTATATACGAGTTTTCAGCAAAAAAACTCTTGATGACGGAGTTACCAAAGTATTTTCCAAACTATAATTATCACGGAAAACTTGCTGTTGTAACATCTGAGACAAATTGGGATAAATTGGTTTCTGATAATCCTTGGCTCAATACTGAAAAGCTTGCGGCTAAGCCTGATCAGCTTTTCGGAAAAAGAGGAAAAGCGAACCTTTTACTATTGAATGCAGACCTCAACGAGTTAAAAACCTTTATTAATGAAAGAATGAATAAAGAAGTAGAAATAGGAGGACTCAAGGGAACTCTCAATCGATTTCTTGTTGAGCCTTTCGTACCACATGAGAAAGAGTTCTATATTTCGATCACTTCTGATATGAAATATGATACAATTCATTTTTCATTTGAAGGAGGTATTTTTGTTGAGGAAAACTGGGATAAGGTAACCCATGTCCCCATTCCACTAAACACTGATATTAAAACGTTTGATTTGACCAGTAAACTACCTGACCTTGGTGATCTTCAGGATGTCATAATCACTTTTATTAAAGGTTTACTCCAAGTTTATATTGATCAGGATTTTGCTTTTCTGGAAATTAATCCTTTTGCTATCACAGATGATAAAACGATTGTACCCCTTGATCTTAAAGCGAAACTTGATGATACTGGAAGCTTTCAACATCTTGATACTTGGGGTAATCCAGAGAATCCAATCCAGTTTCCACGAGGATTTGGTCAAGTATTATCAAAAGAAGAACAGTTTATTGCTGACATGGATGAGAAAACGGGCGCCTCATTGAAATTTACTATTTTAAACCGAGATGCAAGAGTGTGGACCATGGTAGCAGGTGGTGGCGGTAGTGTGGTTTACACAGACACTATTGCTGATATGGGATTTGCTAAGGAACTAGGTAATTATGGTGAATATTCAGGAAACCCTAATCGAGAGCACACAGAGCTTTATGCCCAGACTATCATTGATGTAATGACAGAAAGACCCGATCCTCAAGGAAGACCAAAAATCCTACTTATTGGTGGTGGAATTGCTAATTTTACTGATGTGAAAGCTACTTTCATGGGTATTGTTGCTGCATTAAGGAAATCTGCAGATAAGCTTCGAAATGCTAAGGTCAAGATCTACGTTCGTAGAGGTGGTCCCAATGAAAAAGAGGGATTGAAACTCATGGAAGATGTAGGTAAAGAAATAGGGGTTCCCATTGAAGTGTATGATAGATACACTCATATGACTCGCATCGTCCCATTGTCACTTAAAGGAGATAGCTAAAGGAGGCATAAAGATGACAACAGAATTATTTAACCGTAACACAAAAGCAATAATCTATGGTTTCCAAAGAAATGCTATACAAAGAATGCTTGATTTCGACTTTGTTTGTAAGAGGGATACACCCTCAGTGGCTGCTATAATAAGACCTAGCCAAGCAGGTGCAATAGGTTATCATAAAGTATTTTGGGGAGGCACAGAAATTGTTATTCCTATCTACAAAAAACTGGATCTAGCTGCTAAAAAACATCCTGATGCAGATGTCTTAATCAATTTCTCTTCCTTTAGATCTGCTTACCCTACTACTATGGAAGCAATAAACACCGATACAATTAAAACTGTAGCTGTAATCGCAGAGGGTATCCCTGAACGTAGAAGCAGAGAAATGAGAAAACTTGCAGAAGATAAAGGGAAAATCATCATTGGCCCAGCTACTGTTGGTGGAATCCAAGCAGGTGCCTTTAAAATAGGTAATACAGCAGGTACTATTGAAAATGTTGTTCTTTCGAAACTATATCGTCCTGGAAGCGTCGGATTTGTATCAAAAAGCGGTGGTATGAGTAATGAAATGAATTTCGCCATTGCTCAGAATTCTGATGGAGTTTATGAAGGGATAGCTATCGGTGGAGATCGTTATGCGGGATCTACCCTGCTTGAACATCTTCTCCGTTACGAAGCTAATCCAAAAATCAAGATGATGGTTTGTTTGGGCGAAGTTGGTGGTACTGGAGAGATTGATATAGTAAATGCTGTAAAGGATGGCCGAATAACCAAACCTTTAGTGATGTGGTGTATAGGTACAGCCGCAAAGCTCCTTCCCGCTGGCCTTCAATTTGGTCACGCTGGTGCAATGGCTGGTAGTGATCTTGAAACTGCTCATGCAAAGAATAAAGCCTTAGCAGATGTCGGGGTCATTGTTCCTAATTCTTACGATGATTTTGGTGATAAGATTAAAGAAGTCTTTGAAAAACTCAAAGCAGAAGGAAAAATAGATCCCGTTGATGATTTTGAACCTCCAAAACTACCGATGGACTATGCACAAGCTGTAAAGCAAGGGATTGTTAGAAGACCTACAGATGTAATTAGTACTATTTCTGATGAACGAGGAGATGTTCCCATGTTTTCTGGAGTGGGACTAGATACTCTTGTTAGCGAGAATAGATCTATCGGTTACACAATCGGCCTTCTTTGGTTTAAACAAGAGCTACCAAAATTTGCTCAAGACTACATTGAAATTGTCATAAAATTGACTTCAGACCATGGACCTGCAGTTTCTGGAGCTCATAATGCTATAGTCACCGCCCGAGCTGGAAAAGATTTAATGTCTTCACTAGCTACTGGAATCTTAGCAATAGGCCCACGTTTTGGTGGAGCTATTTCTGATGCTGCAAAATACATCAAATTAGCCAGGGAGAAAAATATGACCCCATTAGAATTTGTAGATTATATGAAGAATGTAGTTGGTATAAATATTCCTGGAATTGGTCACCGAATAAAGTCTGTACAAAACCCTGATGTTCGTGTTAAATTATTAAAGGAATTTGTTTTAAATAATTTCGAAAAACATCCTTTCTTGGACTACGCACTAGAGGTAGAAAAGATTACTACGTCAAAACGGAATAATTTAATCCTGAATGTCGATGGATGCATTGGAATTTGTTTTATGGATCTATTAGAGAACTTAGATCTCTCTGAAGAAGAGAAGAACGACGTTGTCGAAACAGAAATGTTGAACGGGTTCTTTGTACTCGGTCGTTCAATCGGAATGATGGGCCATATTTTTGATCAGAAACGACAAAGAGCTGCTTTATATCGCCAGCCTTGGGATGAAATTCTCTTTGCGGATTAGAATTTTATCCTAGCAACTTTTATTTTTTTATATAAGTAATTTACGACTCTAAAACAAAAAACAAGTGTGAAAAAATTAAATAACCAAATAATAATAAGGTGGAAATTAATGACTGAAGAACAAATTAAGAAAGCGACTGAACACTTTGAAAAACTTGTTCGAGAACAACTTGAACGGGTAGAGAGAATGAAGCATGAACCTGATTGGACTGATTTCTCTAAACTCGATAAAATCATCATTGGAGCATGTAGTGGTGATGGTATCGGACCAGCTATAACGGAAAATGCAATTACCGTTTTAAATTTTCTATTAGGAGATGAGATCAATGCAGGAAAAGTTGAAATCAGAAGAATCGACGGATTGACAATAGAAAATCGTGTTAAAGTAATGAAAGCTATTCCTGATGACGTACTAGCAGAGTTAAAAGAATGTCATACTATATTAAAAGGTCCAACAACTACACCTTGGAAAGGAAATAAATATGGTTGGCCTAATATTGAATCAGCGAATGTAGCAATGCGTCGTGAGTTAGATCTCTTTGCGAATGTACGGCCTGTACGGGTCCCAGAGAAAAATATCGATTGGATGTTTTACAGAGAGAATACAGAAGGGGCATACGTATTGGGTAG
>JAEOSP010000566.1 GCA_016840305.1 Candidatus Hodarchaeota archaeon | reverse complement strand
TTTCTACTTTTATTCACAGATTTTTTTAATAAGGTCTTTACTCCTGTTTTATTTTTGTGAACAACAGCAATGAAACGTGATTCACAAATTGGACATCGTATCGTTTCTAAACTCTCAATTCGTTGAAGTTTTTCATATTTACATCCTAATCGCATACAAACTAAACGAACCCAAGTGTTCCTAATTCGTTTCTCAATTTTTTCTAAAATTACAGTGGAAGGTTTTAATTTTAGAACATTTGATGAAATTGGTTCGGTTGCAGCTGCTGACAACGGAGAAGTAAAACTTTTGACAGGTATTTCCTGAATTTCAATTTTATTCTGATTGATCTTTTGAATAAACTCTATTACAATTTCTTGATTCATACTCTCACTGAGGATCTCATTAATCGCTTCTTGACCCACTATAGTATTAGTGTACCTCGAGACAATTAATCTTGTCATCATGACAGAGTTTTCTGCTGATTCTGAAAGAACACCAAAACGTTTGGCTACTTGGCGGAGGCGCCAAGAAAATAAATCGGTTGTTGTAATTCTATGCTCCAATAAAGGACGAATATGTTGTGGTTCGATTGTTTGGAGAATTGCTTTAACGTTCAAAGGTCTACTTAATGATAGAAAAACGCTATAAGGATCAGTACGGTATTCCACAGAATGCCCTTGCCTTGCGCCTATTACAGAGGATAACAATAATCCAAGAGTTTCATTACCCCTTGATCCCAGGAAGCTATGGATTACAAGTTGTCTACCCGCTGTTTCTATTAGTAGTTTATTTCTGCTGGGAATCAGACCGCTCTTTATTTGATCTTGAATAAATGTTTGAAGTTCTTGTTTGATCTCCATTGGTGCATCTTCGATTGCAGAATTATCTTCAAACAGATCTGCAACCGCAGAAGTAACCAGCTGAGAAACAGGAATTAATTCTCCTTCCCAAGTGGGGATAGCTGCTTCAGTAATTCCTCTTACCTGACGGACTTCAACTTTTTCATCTTTAATCGCTAATAGTTCCCAAGGAGTTCCGTTTAAGATAAAAATAGCTCCTTTTTCTCCTCTTGTGACTATAAATCCCTCATCCAGATTGCCAACTCGTGCCTGTGAACCCACATCAACTACACTGTAGGATCTTTTGGTGGGTATACTACTCAAGTTCGAGTAATAGTATTTATAGGCTTTTCTTTTAATTCTAACAGAAATTTTATCAGTTTTTGGGTCCTTTAGGATAGTGAAGAAGTAATTTTTCTGACCAAATTTGAGAAGAGGCAATAAATCTTGTGATGTAAAATGTTGATATGGAGAAGCTCCAGTAATGATTTTCAGAATAGTTCTAACGGAAGTTTCCCCAAAATCGAGAAGAATTCCTATAATACCGTGAAATAAGATATCAAGGGCTGTATCATGTATTCTTGTAGGTTCCACTTTTCCTTCTATTACTCGCTTTTTAATTACATAAGATTCAAGAAGCTCCCGTGGAGTTTCAGTTATAATAATTCCTTTGCTCTCTTTATCTAATCCATGGCCTGCTCTTCCCACCCTTTGGACTATTGTTTCAATCCTACGTGGACTCATATATTGAATTACTAAACTTATTGAACCAATGTCTATTCCTAATTCAAGAGAAGAGGTAGCAATTATAATATCTAATTCCCCTCCTCTAACCTCTTTCTCCGCATGAATTCGGCTTTGAGTTGATAAACTAGAATGATGAACTTCAAAAGCAATCATTTCTTCTGATGAAACAAATTCATTATACATTTTAAAGCGATAACCTAAAATTTCTGCTTGTTGACGTGTATTAGTAAAAAGAAGGATTGTACCTTTCTCTTGTTGAATAATTTCAAGTAATCGTTGAAAACGAGTAGCCGCATCCTCAGTGGTATGAATAGTAGATGGAAGTTGTTTAAATTTTTCAGTTAACGTCATTGGATAGTCAAGACGTAACTGGAGTTCCTTTAATCGGGGAATATTAACGATTCTAGCGTTTTCATTTGAGGGTGAAAGGAATTTCAATACTTTTTGAGGTGATCCTACGGTGGCGGATAATCCAATTCTTTGTATTGGTCTGCCAACTCGATGAGTTAATCTCTCAATAGCTAATGTAAGCTGGATACCACGTTTAGATTCAACTAATTCGTGAATCTCATCAATAATAATGGTTTGGACATTTTTGATATAAACTCTACCCAGAATTTTTGCAGGAAGAACAGCTTGTAATAATTCTGGGGTTGTAATAAGTATTTGAGGAGGAGATTTTGTTTGTTTCTGACGTTCATAAGGGGTTGTATCACCATGCCTAACAGCAATAGTAATTCCAAGTTTCAAGGCTAATTCAGGTAAAGTACGACGGAAAATATCTCGATTCAACGCTTTTAATGGTGTGACAACCAAATAACTTATTGGAGTTGGTGAAGGTTCCTGAACCAGAATCTGATGTAAGCAAGCAAAAATAGTTCCAAAGGTTTTTCCTGATCCTGTAGAGGCAACTATAAGAACATCCTCCCTATTAATGATTGCTTCTAAATACTCGAGTTGTCCAGGGGTTGGAGAAATATTTAATTCCTTTAAAACCTCCTGTAGTCGGCTATCGAGAAAATCAAAAGACATTAGAAACAATCATCCTCTACTATAAAATTCACTAACCTTTGCGAATCGATAAATTCTATAATCTCTAATTTTAACGAAAATCAAGAAATGTTTTCAATTATTCCCTTTCAGGTAGTGTTTTCGAATATTCTTAAGTCGCAGACAAAAAACCATCCTTTCATAATCCTAATTATTAATAAGCAAAAAAATATCATAACTGTCTCAATAGAAAATAAGTTGAAATCCTGAAAGACTCCTTTTTTTTAAGGAATAATCGTTTTTAATTCAATTTAATAGTAATATAATCCATAATTCAAATTAATATAACACAATTTATTGGGGTAACAATTTTGAAAGACCTAGATATTAGTGCAAAGGCAGCTAAAATTGTAGAAAAAATTGGAAATTTTATTGAAACATCAAAAGAGGAGCGAGGTGTCGATGGGGTAGTACTTTTATTCTCTGGATACATTGACTCAACTGTTATTGCCAAAATAGTCCTAGATTCGCTTGGTGAAGAATCTGTGAAGCTTATTATAAGATCAGAAAACATTTTTGACAAGCACACAGAAACTCTAAAAAACTCAATAGATTATTTAGGAATAGCAGAAGAAAATGTTGTCCATTGTGATGTTGCTCCAATCGTAAAGGATCTTGTATCTGATGATCTAATCCCAGGACATAGTAGAGAAATTCCATCGCTTTATCAACCTTTAAGCTATTCGCTATTGAAATCATCTTTAATCAAAGAACTTGAAGGGAATACATATGGAATGGTAGGGAAAGCAAGTTCTGGTAGGGAACGTTTAATACATAAAGTCATCGCACACAATAAATTACGATCCCGAGTACAAATGGCTGTTGCATATCTTACAGCAGAAACAGAAAATGCTTTTTTGCTAGGGACAATTAATAAAACAGAATTGCAAACAGGGTTGTTTACAAAATGGGGGCATGGTCATTGTGCGGATATAATGCCATTAGGCAATCTTTACCGAACCCAGATACTTCAAATCGCCGATTTTCTTGAAATTCCATCTAGAATAGCTGATTTAGCTAAAGCTGATCTTTTACCAGGAATTCAAAATAAATATCAATATTTCTTTAATCTTGATGCCTCTGAAGTTGACAGAATACTTGTACGATTAGAAAACGGATTATCTGAACATGAAATTCATAATGAAACTCAAATCGATATTCAATTGATAAAAAAAGTACATCAGTATGTCAGTTCAGCTGTTTATACACGTGCAGCACCACTAATTCCAAAAATATAGGCAAAATTCTGGTGTAGAATTATGACAATTGACAAAAACCTTGAAATTAATCCAGAAGAAGTGCAATCTTCAATTGTTTCTTACATCCAAACAATTTTGAAAGGAAGGGATATCAATGGTTTGGTGGTATTATATCGTGATTGCATAGAATCATTGATTAATACGAAACTAGCTGTTCTAACAGTAGGTAGAGAGAATGTTAAACTCATAATAACCCATGATCGTTTTAGTTCTAGTAAAATAACTCGAAAATCTGATTTAAAAATAATTGAAAAATTTTTAGATCTTCCCAAAGGCAATATAGTAGTCACAGATATTGAAGAAACTACAAATGCAATTAATAATCTATCTTTTGACAAAACAAAGCAAAAAAGTAGATTAATTCAACCTAAGCGACTACAACTTTTCGATTATAATCTGAGTTATTACCTTCTTAGAAACGTAGCAAAAACAGAAATTGATGAAAAAAGATTCAATGTTGGCCAATCTTTGCCAATTACGGAACGAGAATTGTTTATCCAAAAATTAATTGCCTACCATAAGAGTCAAATACGATTACGCTCGTTATTAGCCTTTTTAGTAGCGGAAACTGAAAATAAGTCATTTTTGGGTTCAGTAAATAAAACAGAGTGGTTATTAGGTCTGTTCACTAAATTTGGCACTTACCATGCAGCAGATTTTTTACCTCTAGCTGGGTTATATCGAACTCAAACGATTGAGCTGGGTAAATATCTAGGTTTAGGAGATTATTTAAGTTCAAAAAAGCGAAAATCCCCAACAAGCTATAATTATTTCTTTAGCCTATCGTATAGAGACGTTGATCGTACACTAATAAGACTAGAAGCAGGAATGGCTATCCAAGATATATCTAATGAAGTTGAAATACCAATAAGGTCAGTAGAAAAGATTAATCATTATTTTCATTCTTCTGCGTATGCTCGTTCTGTTCCATTGATACCAGATATCAGTAAAAAGTAAAAAAATTAGGAACTGAAATTATTCAACTTAAGGGGTCTGAATAACAAGCTCAATAACAGACGGGATTTTTGCCATATCATAAATTCTTCCGACAGGACAAGTTTGTTTAACCATTTCTAGTGTTTTCTGAAGTTTTGCTTCAGGTTCACTCGATTTCACGGTTAATACTGACTTTAAATCTGTCACAGTCTCCATATCCCCAAGTTTCTCCGCTTCCACAGCAATATCAATAGAATCAATATTTAATCTCATTTTATCTGCAATTAGTTTAAACATTGTCACAGTACAACCAGCATATCCCATCACCATATACTCTAATGCAGTAGCTGCTAAATCCTCGCCGTTTTGATGTGGTGGTAAATCCATTTGGATTTTATGACCTCGGCCATCATCTACTTCTGTTAGATATCCCTGAATCCAACGAGCATTTGATTTTAACATATTTTAAACACCCATGAATCTTAGGGTTGGCTTAATATAAAAATTTACTCAAATAAAAATCGTAATTTCTGTTTATTATATCGAAATTCTAAGGATTTCAAAAGAAATAAAGGTTTGATGAACTGAAAGAACAAATTATTATATTTAGTCAAATGAAAACTACGCAGGCTCCACCATTAGCCCTAAATAGTCATAGAAATATATAAGAATACCAATGCGGCTAAACCAACAAAGATAGCTAGGTGTCCAAGTTCATCTAATCCCAATTTCACCACTAAGGTTTTCTTACCAGTTTTTTTGTCAGTTTCATAATCACCAATGTCCTGATACGGGACCAAAGCGAAAACAACTAAATAAACAAATATGGAGAAGAAGAAAGTAGACGGAGTAATAATCCAATGTTGTGCTAAGAACAACCAGTAGAATGTTGCGAGATATGATCCTGCTGTTATCACCTCATGTCCAAACGGTAATTCTTCGGTAAGAAAATTAACTAAGACAATCATGATGAAAATTGGAATACCGATAATGAATAAGCTGAGATCATTATAAGTAATATAAAGAATAGATGCTTGTAAAATACCCAGAACAATAGTAACACCTGAAATAACTCTACCAACCAACCGAAGTGTATTCTCTTCTAAGATACCATCTCGTATGACCCCCATTCCACCGATTTCCTTGTCATATCCAGATGCCCAATCTCCTGCTTCATCACGGTAATGGACACCAATAGCTGATACTAACGCTATTAAAATTGAAAATAATGCAATTGGTGGGTCAATGGTGTTATTTTCCACCACTCCTTGTGTTAATGCACCAAAAGCAATGATCACATAAGCAATTAGAAATTGAGGACGAGTAGCTTTAATGAAACCAAGTAATTTTGGAGTCATGGTCGTTTCATCTACTTTTTCGTCGCTGGATAGGTTCTTCGTCATAAATAATTCATCTTTACAGTTTATTGGTTGTATTTAAGGTAGGAATTAAGATAAAATACAATTAGATCTATTGAAGATATTTTCCTTAAGTGATTTACTAGTTTTTATACATTAATTCGTAGGAAAAGAAATAATTGAAAGAAAAAAGTAGAAAACATGACTTTTAAGGATGGTTTTCATGAGTTCTTCAAAGGCTCCTATTGACAATAGTAGTAAAAAATTAGGTGCACATTTTGATCTCCATCATCTCGAAGAAAAGCTAATGATTAGTCCGTTAAAAAAGTTAATGCTAAATTATTTTGAACTACCAATTTTTAGGATTTTACTCCATTCTCTCAATGTAGATTTAAAAGAGAAACATATTCTTGAGGCTGGTTGTGGGGCTGGATATGGAATAGAAGCTATAAACAATCATTTTCAGCCGAAGGAGTATTATGCTTTTGACATCAGTGAAAAAATGGTACAACGATCTCTTTCAAGAGCAAAAAACCTGAAAAATAATGTTAAAGTATTTCAGGGTGATATCACAGCTATACCTCTTTCCTCCGAGAAATTCGATGCGGTGTTTATATTCACAGTTTTACATCACGAGATTCGATGGAGAGAAGCATTAAGAGAAGTTTATCGTGTTTTAAAACCCAATGGGCTATTATTTGTGAATGAAATTAACAACCGTTCACTTAATTGGTTCGAACGGTATGCAAAGGTGTATCACCCAAAAGCAGCACGATTTACATGGAAAATTTTTAGAGAGGAGCTTCAAAAAACAGGATTTTCGATCAGAAATGAGTTTCTGTTCTTAAAAGATCTCGGGTTTTTTATTTGTAGAAAGGAAAAATGATTAGTTACAACACAATCTGTTTATTCACTCTTATTAGATTTTTCACTCCACGTAGAATCATTTGGCCAATTATGATCCTCTTCTAATACCGTTATTTCAAAAACCACCCCTGACTTTGAAGGGCAATGAATTCTCCACCTGCCATCTGTTTCCCAAGAATGTGCACCTCCAGAAGCCATACCTAAATACGGGATTAATGTATAATGTGCATCATCACAGAGTATACTCTCACCAACAGGTTTCATTAAAGTATAGGGAGTTTTCCACGTACCCCCCACATTATGAGGACAACGACCATTTTTTTGAATTAATGTAATTTGTAAGTGTTTCAAATTTATCCTAGACTCCAGATTGAGTAATTTCCTTGAAAGCACCCTCTTTTAGATACCTTGAAGCCATTTCGCAGATTTTATTTTTAAAATGGAAAAGCTCAGTTTTCACCTTTGATTTTGGCTCATCGTGAATATTTCCCACAATTTTTGCTGGAACACCAACACCAATTGCACCAGGTTCAAATTTTTGCTCTTGTCTAGCTAAACCCGCTTCTCCAAGAACAGCCCATTCCTTCATAAGTACATAATCTGAAACAACGGCCCCCATACCAATAACAACATAATCTTCAAGAGTTACGTTATGTATAATGCAACCATGACCCAGTGTTACAAATTTGCCAATTGAAGTTTGTTCATCAGGTCTAGCGTGGATGATCACATTCTCTTGGATAGAACACCCTTCATCAATACGAATTTTTCCATAATCTCCCCGTACACGTGCCCCTGGACCAATATAACAATTTTTTTTGATTATAAAATCTCCTATAACATCTGCACTGGGAGCAACCCACGTTCCTTCCCCAATTTGTGGTGATTTACCTTCAAATTCCCATAATACCATAATGAATTCCTCTATTAATCTTAAGCAGAATTTGTTGAGTTAATATATAAATTATTTAACTACGTAAAATGAAAATTTACTTGATTCCACAAAGTAAAAGGAGAAGAGGACACGATCTTGAGAACAAATCTGGGATATCAATGGAAATCTCAACAGCTGCGACATTTATTTATAGCAATTATTTGTATCTGGGCCCTATTTGCAATAATTCTTGCTTTCTTTGACTTACCGATTTCTATAGCCCTTGTGGATTACAATTCTCAGTGGGCAGAGACTGTTGCTTCTTATGGAGAGATTCCAGGGTATATTTTAATCAGTATTAGCCTAACACTGATCCTTCGTGAGATATGGACACGTTCAAGATGGATTCTGGAACCAACCTTCTGGATAATTTATATTTTCAATATAGTGGTTGTAATCCTCCTTTTAGGGGATCTCGTACCTGAATCATTTCTGGAAGATATTGGAGAGGAAATTCTAGTACTAGGGGTATTAATTATGCAATATCTAATCATTCTTCTATCAAAGAATATAGAATGTCTATCTCAACGGAAAAGCATGAATTTCGCTTGGGTTACTTTCCATCTCGCTCTTATTATTCCTTTAATCTTTGTACAATCAATTAAACTGTTATGGGGAAGAATACGATTCCGAGATCTTGCAGCTAATTACACAGACTTTACTCCTTGGTTTTTGCCTCAAGTAAATACAGGGAATTATTCGTTTCCTTCAGGTCACACAGCAATGGGGTGGATGTTACTACCAATCTTAATTCTCTTAACCAATAAAAATGGCTGGCTAGAAAGAATTATTGGTATAATAGTAATTATTTGGGGTGTGATCATTGCTCTAGGAAGAATAGTCATCGGAGCTCATTACGCTTCAGATGTAGTATTTTCAACTGGGGGAGCTTTCATTACTTTTATTATTTTATATGACCAGTTTTCAATTCATCCAAGTAATAATGTAGAGGAAGTTTAATATTACAGATATTACTCTAAGAAAAAAACTCTGATAAGGACATCTGACGTTTTAAATATTTATCAGATTGCTTAAACCCTTTTGTAATGATTTTTTCCTGCGTAAGTGCTTTAGCAAGGATTATGGCATCATTTATTGCATAACCAGAAAAACGGTTGTTGATCAAGACAAAAATCGTTTCAAATTGGGAAGAAAGATTTACCAACTTCATTACCCACTCCTTCAGTGCTTCGTGTTTATCAAGAAACACTTTTCCTAGACTCTCATCAGGTATTATTTTCCTATCACCAAGAAGTCTTAAATAATAAAGAGAAGACAATGGAGCAAAATTTTCTGGAATTGGAAATTTTGTTGTCCGAGCTAGCGATATCTGATTTGAAACGAGGAACTTTTCAAATTCAGGATTGATCCAAGATTCATCACGAATTTCAGTAACAATTGTTCCGTTAAAATGAGCTAAACACTCATCTATGATAGATGATAAAAACATAAATGACTTATCAGAGTACTTCAGCCATGGAGGAAATTGAACAAGAACCGTTTTGAATTTTTCCTCCAACCCTTCATTCATACGATTAAAGAAATATTTTACTGTTTCAGGATTAAACATTCGATCTCTAGAATGCGTGATATCACGTACTAATTTTGCAGAAAAGTTGAAATCGTCAGGGGTATAATGGTACCAACCTCTCACCATAGCCTCAGTTGGAATGCCATAAAAAGTTGAGTTTATTTCAACTAAACTTGAATGTCGGGAATAATATTCCAAATCATTTGATTGATGACTGGAGTAGAAGGATCCACGCCAATGGTTATATTTCCACCCAGCAGTCCCGAGAAAAATCATTTGCTATTAAGAGTGAATTACCTCTTAATATAATTTCTTCTTTTCAATGATTGATAATTCTCGTGTATTACCAAGATAATGTGTGAAAAAAGAAGAAGAGGAAGTGAAAAGTCATAAAGTAATAGAGAATTTTTTCTCTACATACCACGGATTATCAGAAAGGAATTGCTGAAAGAAAAACATTGATTCAGGGAGACTAATCTCTGGGAAAAACCCAACATTAAGTAACTTCGAGTTATCTATCCATACATCATGTCCTAGTTTGTTAAATAAAACAGGTAAAAGTAATGAATTTTCTTGTGGTCGTTTGAAGAAACGAATAATTCTTGATAAATAATACATAGGCTTGAAGATTAAAAGGGGAAGAGAAATAACTCTAATATTTGGCCGATGGAGGACGTGAGCTAGCTCAAGAATAAACTCCTGAAGGGTTGGAGTAAAACTGACTAGATTGAAAGGTTCTCCATTCCCCTTCTCAAAATTGCAGAAAAAATACAAGGCGCGTGTAACATCCTTAACGTCAACTAAACTAATCTTCTCTAGGCCTCCATTTGGAAGTGGAACATAACGACCGAAAAACATTCGTGCAAAGATATCAGAAGTCACACCCTGACCTCCAATAACTCCTGAAGGACGAACAACGGTAACTAATCTATTAGGATATTTATCAAAATATTTCCAAACCAGATCTTCACTTATACTCTTTGTTAGCTCATAGCTCTTACTTTGATTAAATTCAATGGGTGATTCTTCAGTAACTCCAGAACCATTTTTACTGTCAAGAGAACCATAAACAGCTGCCGAGGATACATAAACGAGCTTCTTAAGATGATTCTCATGGAACCCCTCTAAAATACGACGAGTTCCATCAACATTAATATCATAAAGCAATTCATATGGCTGATGGAAGTTAAAAATAGCTCCACAATGAATTAAAACTGAATTTTTAGGATCTGAAACCGTAGTAAAACTGAGAACATCCTCTGTATTCCCTAAATCCCCCCAAAATATATCTAATCCATTTTCAATAACCATTTGAATAAATCTTTCTCGTAAAGGAGAACCTGCCCGTTTTCTAATCAATAATCGTATTTGAGATGGTTGAAATTGATATTCTGGCTTCTTCAACAAAAATTTGACGAATTCTTGCCCAATTAGGCCTGTTGCGCCAGTTATCAAGAGCGTCATGAAAAAAACCTCAAAAGAATGAGCGGAGAAAGAAGATTACTTCGGAAAAATAGATAATTAACTCATTTAAAGAAACCCTAAATTCAATAATTACGATGAAAAGTGCGCAAAATACAATATAAATTACAAATCCTGATAAAATTTCAAACCTATTGAGATGAATTAGAATGAAATACACGAAATTAGGGAAAACAGGTATAGAAGTATCACGAATTTGCTTGGGTATGATGTCATTTGGTGATCCTACAATCTCGAAGTGGACTCTCCCTCTGGAAGAAGCACGCCCAATAATAAAAAAAGCGTTGGATTTTGGAATAAATTTTTTCGATACTGCAAACGTATATTCATATGGAAGATCAGAAGAAATTACAGGTGAAGTATTAAAAGACTATCGTGATGAGATCGTTATTGCTACGAAAGTTTTTTTCCCTCCTGAAGGATATAATTCTACAAAAGCACCAAATCATGGTGGTTTATCACGCTATCATATAAATCAAGCATTAAAGGGATCATTAAAGCGTTTACAAATGGATCACGTTGATCTGTATCAAATCCACAGATTAGATCCCTATATTTCACTTGAAACTATCCTTAGATCGTTGAATTATCTACTGGATCGAGGAAAAGTTTTACATATAGGGGCTAGCTCAATGTTTGCTTGGCAATTCGCGAAAAGTCTATGGATAGCTGAAAAACATGGGTTAGAAGGGATTAAAACTATGCAAAATCACTATAACCTTGTTTATAGAGAAGAAGAAAGAGAAATGTTACCTTTGTGTAAAGATCAAGGAATTGGAGTAATTCCATGGTCTCCACTAGCGAGAGGGTTTTTAACAGGTAAATACAACCCAAAAAAAGAGGGTGTTAGTAAACGATTGAAACACGATCGCTATCTCAAGGCGCGTTATTTTCAAAAAGAGGATTTTGAAGTGGTCCAGAAGGTGGTTGAAGTAGCACAAGAAAAGGATGTATCACCAGCTCAAATAGCACTTGCTTGGTTATTTTCAAATGACACTATTACGGCTCCTATTGTCGGAATTACAAAAATGCAACATCTTGAAGAGGCAGTAAATGCTCTAGATATTCGATTAAATGATAAAGAGATAATGAGGCTAGAGGAATGTTACTCGCCACATCCAGTAATTGGTCATACATAGAAATGATTTAGAATTGATATGTAGAAATAAAAAATGATTATTCCAAATCAGCAATACGTCGTATTAGTTTACAAGTAGCTCGTTCTTCATCATATTCAATCAAATTAGCTCTAGTTAATTCACCCAGAACCTTACGAATGATAATTTCAGAAAAACCTATACTAGTAACGAGTTCCTTTCGATTCCAAATCTTTTTTTCCCCATGCACGATAGAGAGAACTTTAAAATGCACTCTACCTGAGAAAACCTCCTCCATCAAAGTAAGATAGGTATTCAAAATGCCTTGAAGATCTTCCTGTTTGGCTGTTTTTCCAGTTAATTCTTTAAAAAGCTTCCCAACTCGTGCTAATTCTTGAGAAAGATAATTACGCTCATTTTCAACGAGTTTTTTATCTTCTGATAGATTTACAAGTTCACTTTTGAGCTAATCTGTTTATTTTTGGGCGGAGTCAGTTTCTTGTTGTAGATTAGAAATTTTAGAAAGCAAAGATTCATGCTCGGTCATAAGTTGTTCGATTTCATTCTTTTTTTGCTCATAGATGTTATAATTTGTATCATTTGAATCAGCAAGTCGTTTTTGGAAGTTATTTTCTAGCGCACGCTGAACCTAAATGAGTTCTCCTATAGTTGAAAGCCCTAAATAACTGATGATAGTACTAATTTGAGATTCTCGTTCCTTGGGGGTACCCATCGTTTCTTCATGATTAGTAGAAGAAAAAAATGACATAAATATCGATAATACCAAATAACTTATGAATATCTCTAAATAAATTCTCCACCTCCTAGATATTCAGCCTTAGGAAAAGTTAGGTGCTATTTAATAATAAAATAATATTAAAAGAAATGTCTGGAACAAAACTATATAATTCGCCAAATGCTCTAGAACAAATTTTAGGTTTTAAAATGGACTGTCCAAGATGTAGAGCATGGAATTTGTGCTTCAAATCTTGTAATCAGACAATAAATGTCAAGTGCAAACAGTGTGGATTAGAACTAATAATAAACACTGAATCACTAGTAAAATATTCTGGTAACATACTTTCCTTGAATTTGTAATCACTCCCAGTTAATTCTAGGGTATCTCCATTCTCTCAAGGATTTATTAAGTTCACCAATATGCATCATATTGTGTCTAAGCAGATAGAGATACTTATCAAGAACACAAGGAAACCAGGAAAAACCATCGCTTTTGAATATTTGATTAATGGGAGTAAAAAGTAACACACTGTTCATTTTTTCTTTAATTTCTTCTAAATACTGATTAATAAGAGATTTTGTCAAATTGTTGATTTTTTTTTCTATGGGAAAATCACTGTCCCAATCTATCTGGCCTTTTTTACCCCATTCCATACCGTCAGGAGAATTTCGCATATAAAAATCGCTTGTTTCAAGAATATGGTAAACAGTCAATGAAAAAACCCAATAGTTATCATGATTATGAGTTAGAACTTGTCCCCATCGATCATCAGAAATATTGTTGATAGCTTGAGACAAAAGAACCCAAGAATGGTTAAATTGGCGTGATAAAACCACTAATAATTTGTTGTCACTCAATATTATCCCCAAAATGGTATAATGAAGAATATTTCATAGTTTTTCTCCTTAATAAATCCTACGTATACTCTATTAATCAAAATAAGGTCTGATATCCCCTCGCCAAACACGAAAGGCCTCAGGAATGCGTGAAACATGTCCAGGATCAATATTAGAAGGTAATGATTCCTCTGTAAACCATTTCATATCCATTGTTTCTTGTTTATGGGACGGAGTGGTAATATCTTCATCAGTAATAGGTTCACATAAGAAAACCAGCTGGTATAATTGAAGAGGGTATAAAGATCCAGTACACAGAGAATCAAAAACTCCAACCAGAGAACGTACGCTGCAAACAATCCCTGTTTCTTCAAGCACTTCACGCAATACGCCAATAGATGGAGACTCACCAACTTCTAAAAAGCCACCAGGCATAGCCCAAAGTTTATTATCACTCCGTTGGATAAGAAGTATTTGGCCTGAACCATCAATGATAGCCGCATCACCACTGACAAGAGGTGTGGGTCTTGAGAAGAGATTTTCCCTGAGAGGTTGAATTGTTAAAAGAGTAGTGCCAGTAGTAAAAGCAAGCATGTTCATTGCAATTTCTTGAATTTTCTCACTTCTTTCTCGATCATAAATATCATTAGCAAACATAATACTCGTAGCTGAAATATCTCGGAGCTTATCAGCCCAGAGAGAAATTTGTTTAGCCGGTAACCTAAGCGATTAACTCACAAATCAGACGTAATACTTGATGAGAAATAACTGGAATAAAATTACCTTTAGGTATAACATTAAATATTTGTTCCACCTAAAGAATCGAAGAAAGAAAATGAACACGAATATTGCCTATTGCGGATTGAATTGCGAAGAATGCCCCGCAAATATTGCAAGACAAACAAATGATCAAGAACTGAGAGAAAAAACAGCAAAAGCATGGTCTGCACCAGGATTCATAGTAAAAGCGGAGCAAGTGAACTGTGAAGGATGCCATTCAACAGGAGAACAATTTTTCCACTGTAATCAATGCGGAGTAAGGAATTGTGCGACTGAAAAAGGAGTAAACACATGTGCTGATTGCGGGGAATACCCTTGTACAGATAAACTAGAAGCGTTATGGAAACAATTGAATTCTCCTAATGCGAAAAAGACACTCGACGCAATGAGAGCTTAGTCTTAACTAATCTCACACAATGAATGAATTGAAGGACCCTTTATCGCTTGAATAACTAAAGAGTATTTGAAATTTCATCATCAAATGTCTTTTTTCATTTGTGATTGGATTATCTTCGGAATACCTCTAAAATAAGTGAGTAAGAAATACACTTGGCCTTGATGATAGAAATCATGCGAATAAAAAGCTTCTAACAATTCAAAAACCTTCATTTCTTCCCCCCAAGGAGCTTTTACCATTTTTTCATATGATTCATTCGGAAAATCCAGGTATTTTATTGTTTCACTTTCTATAGACTGAGAAATTTCTTTCAATTGTTCTACTTTAACGTGTTTTTCTTCTTTTATCCTGAAAAATCTATCACTTACCCATTGAGCCGCAACAGCTTCATCAATTTGAAGCACGTCAGTATTAAAACTCTGATGAATGTAACGAATTTCCGAGGCAAGCATATGCCTAATTATTTCATCAATAGCCCATTGATGTGGTGTTGATCTGGTAATTATCCATTCAGGTTTTATCTCTGGATTATGAAGGTCATTCCACATTCTTATACGACGATTCTGAATACGTTGATATCTTTTCTTCCAATTAAATCGATAACCTATTAGATGTTTCATTTTAATCACAAAAAATGAAGCTGATGGATAATTATCAAGATGTATTGAATTAAGAAATTTTTTCTTCCTTTTCCTGTGGGTAACAAGTTACTTTTAAAGAAAGAACAGTTAAAGGCTTTGGTGAAATAAAAATGGTAATTACAGTAAATCATGTAGAAATTCCTGTTCTCGATTTAAAAAAAGCAACAGAGTTCTATAAAACAATATTTGATTGGAATCTAGATCTAGATTCAATGCCAAATTATGGATTGGTCGAATTAAAAGGCTCTGCTAGCATAGGATTCTTCATTGTAGAAAAAAATCCTGAACACGGAATTAATGTCGTTTTTGAGGTCGAAGATATAGAACAAAAGCTCAAGCAAATAACAGAAGCAGGTGGGAAAGTAAAACGAGAAAAATATGAGATTGCACCTCACATTGGATATTCGGCTCAATTTGAAGATTGCTTTGGTAATGAATTTGGTCTGTTTTCCCAGCAATGATAAAAAAACCGGTTAAAAAGAGAATAGTGGGTTTAATCTACCTGATGTAGTTGAACCATCGACTGATTGGCCATCAATAATGGTGAGGATACTTATCCCACTATCACAAAATATTACTCAATTAGCTATTGATCTAGCTTTCTCCTTAACCATGGCTAAGTACACAGCAAGAGGGCGATATAGCATATGTGACCATTTTCCAAATGGCACTTCTATTATCAACATTGGACCAACAATCATTATATGGATCACATAGACGATGTAGCTTGGATAAGCTAAGTTCATAATACGGAATAAGTGCAGAATTATCCCAGTGGTTGCAGTTAATGTAAGTAGTATTAAAAACAGCCAATCAGTTGAATGTGAAAATCTGTGTACCTGTTCTTTCTTCTTGTAACGACTCCACATTGCCTCTAGCGATACGTACAGTAATGTAACTGTAGCATAATATCCAAGAAGTGAAGTGAAATTCCAACTTGAATCATCTACTTGAAATATGTCAATGAATACAACAACTAGAGAGAAAATTGTAACATATCCTGTAATAAAAATTAGATGTTTAAACCATCTGCTTTTGTTATCACATTCGAGCCACCTATACTGAGCTACCAAACTGAGTCCAGCAAAAATAAAGGCTTTAATTTCTGTAATATAGAGTTTAAATGGTACTTTAACACTTGGATCTTTAAGCATTATATAATAATACATTCTAAATGCGTTTGTAAGCAAAAAGAAGGATAAAGTCACTAGAAGAATAAGATCACCTAAATGGATCCATTCAATTGGAGCAAAAGCATTAATTGAAATATTGTCACCTTGCATCTTACTTATTCCTAGTAGATTTGCCACAACAAATATTCCCAGAAAAAGCATTGCTAGTGAGATAATTGTCCCAATCTCCCATTTTTCTGAAAGATATAGCTTTTTAGACAATCCAGTCCAGTCGTACCTTGATGTAAGATAGCGACGAGTTGCCATCATAAATTCACCTGGTTCAGCTTCACTTGGACATTGTTCAGAACAATCCCCACAATAATAACATAACCAAGGTTCAGAATGTGCCAATAATTTCTCATCCAACCCTAATACTGCATATCTAATCAGTTTTCTGGGGAATTCATTCCCTGATACAGATAAGGGACACGAAACAGTACATGTTCCGCAATTCATACACGCACTTACATCAAATGCCCCCATTTTTTTGATATCTTCAAAAACTTCTGTCTTAGCTAATATCCCCTGATTTGCAACAACCATATCATTTTCACCTACTTAATCAGCCTATATTTCCAATAATCCTCATCCGTTTTTTCTACTGGTTCAACCAGACGATATCTCAAACTAGTTGCCACATGCCATAAAACTTCGTAAGAAGGAATTCCAGTTTCTAATGAAATTTCAGGAACAGTCCTTGGTTCACCTTCCATAACTTTGAAGATTTCTCTTCTAATCTTGTTGTTATGCTTATTCCGTTCCTTTAATTTTTCACTAACTACTGCTCCAGTTTGTTTTTTATATAGTTTAGCAGTAATAGTTTTCTTCTTCTTTCCAGATGATTCATTTTTTTCCTGACTCATTTTGTTTCCACCTTCAGTTAGGATTTTGCCATGGCTTTAATCATTTCTCGGATCTGTGATGTTGTTAGAGTCTTTATCTGAATAGCTTCTGTGGGACATACAGCTGTACAGATAGCACAACCTATGCATAACGCTTCATTAACAACAGATTTGTTGTTTTGAGTCTCAATAGCATTAGTGGGGCATTCAGGAATACATTTCTGATGATTAGAACAGAGATCAGGGTCAACAGTCGCTACTGCTGGTTCTAACATCAATTCACCCCTTAAGACAAAGCTTGCCGCTTTAGCTGCCGCAGCAGAAGCAGAAGCTGTAGTTTCTGATATATCTCGTGGAGATTGAGCAGTTCCTGCTAAAAGAACCCCCATTCTTCCTGTTTCTACTGGTTTCAACTTTGGATGGGATTCTTTGTAGAATCGATCAAGACCTGGAGTAATTTTAACCAATTCTTCCATTTTCTTATTTTGTTTTGCTTCCATTCCAGTGACAAGAACCAATAGATCAACAGGAACAGTTATTCTTTCACCTTCAGTCAGAAGGTCAGCAACTGTAACATTAATGACTTCATTAGAAGGATTAACCTCGACTGGAGTTTCAGGATCATATTTCAGAAATATTGCACCATTTTCTCGTGCTGTAACGTAATAAGCTTCATTTTTACCATAGGTGCGGATATCCTGAAAAAAGTGATATGTAAACAGCTTTGGATAACTCTTTTGGAGTTGTGTGGTCAAAAATACTGTTGCATTACAGCAATATCGTGAACAATA
>JAEOSP010000565.1 GCA_016840305.1 Candidatus Hodarchaeota archaeon | reverse complement strand
AGCAAAAATACTCTTTATCTAAATGAATTCATTATACCTAATATGTTATACTGGCAGAGAATTCCAAAAACACTGATTAGACAATTGCTAGAGAAGGATCATGTCGATGGGAGTATGGTAAAATCACTTGTTGATGCTTCAGGTCGATTAGACATGCTTCATGCCTATGCTCATCTAACTCTAGGAAGCCAACCCAATATATCTACTTTTGTAGACGCTTACAAATATATTGCTAAAGCATTCAATTATGCAGAGCATAGTTATGATACGTTAGCACCGCTTTTTACTCTTGGTAGAAAGAGTGGGGAGGCTGAGATTGTACGTGAAACATCAATACTATGGTATAAACTACAAAAAATGAATGGAGAGGGATCTGAATGACAACGGACTATGATTCATTTGAAGCCATCGGGCTTGCTCTAACACTACCAAAAGGGTTTGCAATAGAGTATAAACAAAGAAACTGGTTTGACCAGGTCTATTTCGGGATGATCAGCATGTCTCAAGAACAGAGGGGATATCGACCAATTCTTTACCAGTTTGAATTAGACCATGATAAAAAATATGGTGTTCCTCTTCCTAGCAGAATTCTACTTACATTTTATCAACCTGAAAAAAAACGCATATCACAATTAGTCGGAATTGTGATAATTGGGGGACAACCTGATATCTACGCTGCAGATACAGCTACCAAAATTCTTACTCCCCATCTCGAAAGCCTATTAATCGACAAACACTCGGTAGAAACTAAATTACATGAAAATATCATAGAAGAGACCCTCATCCGAGTTTCCTCACCAATAAAGGTGAAGTCAATTGTACAAATTCTAGAAACATCTGAGCGAAAAGAAGGAGAGAAACTCGCAACCTTTTTCCCAATTCTAGCTGATGAGGATTTTCAGCAGAAAAAATTATCCCTTCCACATGACTTCCAAGTCGATGGAGCATTTGTTTTTGGATTGAATGATGATTTTTTCACTACTGATGAGATTGGGGGAGGTCTTGAAACTCTTTCACTTTATGCGAAGGAGCAGGGTGATAAAACGATTAATGGTGGATTATCTTTTCCATTAATTATAAAATGGCAGCCAGTATATAACGATATACTCACCCAGTTAAAGAAAACACAAAATAAGGCTCTTCCACAAGAATATGGAGGAAAAATAAAACCAGCAGTTGTAATTTTCCATCAAGAAAGAGATAACTCATATACTGCTCTAATCTCAACAGTAACAACAGTACAAGATCAGCAATTTTATAATGTTGCAGTTGCAAGGAGTGGTTACCACGAAGGGAAACCCTTATCTTTTCTGCTCTCTGCTTTGAGTAGGGAAAAATTTGGTGAGGATGTCTGGGTACGTCGTATGCGTGAACACGATTTTTCTGAGGATGCACTCTTCATTGATTGGAAAAATTTGCTAGACAAAATTGCATTAAGAAGCGAAGGAAAATTCGATATCGGAATTATTCGCGCGTTAAAGAGGTGAAAAAATATTAGAGATACTTATCAACTAATTGTTCTTGGCCCCGGAGGTGTTGGTAAAACCAAAGGTACCATCACGCTAATGAATATTTTGAAAAATTTAGGTTTCCGGACATCAGAAGTAAAACCTTGGTCAGAAGATATGGTTACGACTTCCAACTACGTTATCCATAATTTTACGGTACCAGATGATTACTTCCAAGAATTTGATAATCAATTTTATATAGTTCTTTTTGATCTTGGGGGTCAATTTAAATATCGAGAACAATGGTTGAAATTCGCTGCAGAAACTGATGCAATAATATCCGTCGTTGATATTACTCGTAAGACAACACTTCAACAAATGGCAATAATGTTACCACAAGGGATTATGAAAGATGTTCCTGTTCGATTGATTGTAAACAAGGGAGATCTATACCTAGATTTTCTAAATAATGTCGATAATATTGCGGACCATATTCATTCCACCATCCAACAAACAAAAGCTCTTGGAATGGTTAATTATTCTGTTCTATATCGTGGCGAAGAAAACTTTGTTTTCAATAGTAAAGTATACAAATATGGGGATCGTATCACAGTAATGCGCCCATTAAGTATTGATGAAAACGAAAATCTCGCTATTAAAATGGGGGATCTCGAAGCAATGGTCGCTCAGGCTTTTATTGTAGCGTTACCTCACCTGAATGAGCATAACAGCTACTTATTTGGGCGTGAATTTACCTTACAAGCATTTAATATCATGTACGAATTAATTGATAGTGCGAACACACTGTTAAGTGACGATATTGTTGAACAAGCCCACCTAGAAGCCCCTCCATTCATCTCTTGGGGATCAGATCCTGATTCTTTTATGCCTCTTGATGTCCTATCTCCAGATATAATCAACCAAGCAGT
>JAEOSP010000564.1 GCA_016840305.1 Candidatus Hodarchaeota archaeon | reverse complement strand
TAATAGAAATGCCTGAAACTACGAATGTCTTTGAGTTAACAGATTTCACTGTTGAGGCTTGGATAAAGACTCCAGATTCAACTATTTCAGATGATTACTATATTGTTACACAAAGTCTTTATAGTGCTACTACGTCATGGGCACTGAATATAGCTGATGATTCAGGACATTTGAATGAAGCTCGATTCACAACACGTGTGTCTAGTCAACAAATTATCTATTCTGGCCAAAATGTTACTGGTAATGAATGGCATCATCTTGTTGGAGTAAGAAATTCTACTTCACTTCTCCTTTATGTTGATGGTTTATTAGCTGGTTTAACAATCGATAATGAAGCAGGTCAAACTCTTCAATCACCTGTTAACGTTTCAATTGGTTCTGCAGTTTCTGTGACATCAGAGGATTTTAATGGTATTATAGATGAAGTCAGGATCTCAAATACTGCTCGTTCTGCAGCTTGGCTTAAGACCCAATATAATAATCAATTTGATCCTAAGAGCTTTTATGAAGTCGAACTAGAAGAGTACTCCCCTATTGAAGATAAATGGGTTTTACCACAATTCAAGTACCGAAAAAATATAATAATTGAATCTGATCAAGTAAGTACAGATCTAACTAATTTTCCTGTTCTTATTAATCTATCTGATTCCAATCTTCATGAAAATGGAAAAGTACAAGCTGATGGTACTGATATACTCTTCACTGATAACTTAGGTACAATACTTAATCATGAAATTGAGTTTTTCGATCAATTAGGGAATGGTACACATGCTCAATTAGTAGCATGGGTGAAAATTCCCAATCTATCATCAACGAGTGATACAATTATTACAATGTATTATGGAAACGATAATATTGGATCTCTCTGGAATCCAGAAGAAGTCTGGGATGAAAATTATCTCGGGGTTTGGCACTTAAACAATGATCCAACTGATAGAATTATTGATTCCACTTTTCATGATCTTGATGGCGTTTCTTATGGTTCAATGACAAGTAATGACCAAATAACAGGTCAAATCGATGGTAGTTTGGTTTTTGATGGCTCAAATGATTATATCAACTGTAGTGATCCGCTTAGGGAACGATTCGATGCAAATGAAAAGTACACGTGTTCTGCTTGGGTCAAAGCAGGGCCTATACCTGGTGGTACTTATCCAAATATCGCTTCTGACGAAACTCTTGATGGATCAGCTGGTTGGGATTTTTATTGGTTTGAGAATACTGTTCGAGTTTGGAGTTGTGACGTTTACAATGATGTTGTTGTGTCACCTAGTCTAACACAAGGTGCATGGTATCATGTTGCATTCACTTATGATAATGGGGCTGTAGAGTTATTTGTTAATGGTACTTCAGTAGATACTGGTTCAAATACTTTCACTGATAGTACAGGAGACCTTTTGATAGGAGTATATTTCAATGATTCCTATTATTTCGATGGCAATATTGACGAAATTCGTTTATCTAATATTGTTCGTTCTTCTGCGTGGATTCAAACTGAATATAATAATCAACATGATTCAGATAATTTCTATTCGATCGGGCAAGAAGAAATTCATAAAAGTGATCGCTGGGCATTTCCAATGCTTAGATATCGGAAATCTATCACTATTGATTCTAGCAAAGTGAATGGGACAGGGACTCTAGCCAATTTTCCTATTCTCCTTAATATTTCAGATTCTGACCTTTATAATAGTGAAAAAGTTCAATCTGATGGTGATGATATCCTTTTCACTGATTATTTTGGCAACAAACTTGATCACGAAATTGAAATCTTTAATCAGACTGGGAATGGCACTCATGCACACTTAGTAGCTTGGGTAAGAATTCCAAGTCTATCTAGCATAAGCGAGACCAATATCACAATGTATTACGGAAATAACGCTGTTCAAAGCCAGGAAAATACTCAGGGTACGTGGTTTGATAAATATGTGAGTATTTGGCATTTTAGCGAATCTAGTGGAAACGTAAAGGATTCAACAACAAATGGGATAGATGGTACCTCACAAGGAGGGATAACTAGAGGAGTAGTAGGACAGATTGGTGGTAGTTATTATTTTGATGGGAGTAATGATTATGTCGACTTAGGAACGAATATAAATCTATATGGAATAACTTCTTATGTCACAGTATCAGCTTGGGTTTATACATCTTCTTCGACACAAATAGATGATGCTCGTATTCTAGAAACTCCCCATTATACTTTATATAATGTGGACACAAATACAGATATGAGATTTATTGCTGAAACTGACAGTACTTATACATATTCAAGAATTGGTTATAATACTGAAGAATGGATTTATTTTGTTGGTGTCTTTGATGGAACTGAGACCAAAATTTATAAGAATGGGATTCTTTCAGATTCTGATTCCTTAATCGGGAACCTAAGTACTTCATCTGGTTTTTCTTACATTGGTGGACGTACATCAGATAATTGGTGGAATGGTAACATTGATGAAGTCCGTATTTCTTCTACTGTGAGGTCAGCAGATTGGATTTCAACCGAATTTAACAACCAACTTGACCCCTCTAGTTTTTATACAATCACCTCCGAGGAAGTTAATCCATATTGGTGGGCTGATGTTTCATTTAGTAAACGGAAGGATATTGTTATAGATAAAGATAAAATTTTGGGAAACCTTTCAAATTTTCCAGCCCTCATCGAAATTTATGACTCGGATCTACGGACAGATGTTCAAGCTAATGCCGAGGATCTTATTTTCATTGATAGCTCGAACACAATACTGGCCCATGAAATTGAACTTTTTGATCAAAATGGAAATGGAACTCATGCTCATTTAATTGCGTGGGTTAATGTACCGACATTAAATAATGATTCAGATACCCTCATATCGATGTATTATGGAAATAACGCGGTTTTAAGTCAAGAAAATTCTGAGGGAGTATGGGATAGCAATTACCTTATGATTCATCATTTACAAGAAATAGATATTGACGGTGGTAGTGGAGACATAGAAGATAGCTCAAGTGGAAACAATGATGGAACTACAATAGGAATGGATGCTTCAGATCAAGTAGATGGAAAAATTGATGGTAGCTTAGAATTTGACGGTGTTAATGATAATATCGCTACAGAAGAGAATAATATGATGGCTGGGCTTTCCAGTTTTACTATTTCAGCTTGGATAAAACCTCAAGCGAGCCAATCAGACTTCTGTGGAATAGTAGAGTTTGATAATACAACTGATGGTAATAGTTTTGATGTAGCTATGGAAATGCGTTCAACGAGAGTCCCTAGAGTCAATGTGTGGACAACATCTGGTTTTGATTATCTTGATTCTTCAACAGTTTTACCAACAACAAGCTTCACTTATTTTGTATTCGTATACAATAGTAATTTGACTATCTTTCTCGATGGATCACTTGATGATTCTACCTCACACAGTGGAAATATAAGAAATAACTATCGATATCTAAACATCGGAAGAAATACTCATGATGGAAGAAGTTTCAACGGATTAATTGATGAAGTTCGAATCTCCAGCATAGTAAGATCGATTGAATGGATTCAAACAGAATATAACAACCAACATGCTCCTACTAGCTTCTATAATGTTGGAACAGAATCAGAGTTAGATAATACACCTCCTGTGCTAAATGATTTTGGTGTGGAGGATCCAGGTAGCGGTACAGGAACTTTTTGGGCCGATATCACTGATACTCATTCTAGTGTGAATAGCGCATCAGTTAAAATCAATGGTACCGAATATAGTATGAGTTCAAATGGAACTCATTGGATTAGACAATTAACAGTTGAGTTTAATAATTACTATATGTACCAAATAATTAATGCATCAGATACTTTCGGAAATTATCTCTCATCCCCCTCAAGTAATAAAAGTATTACCTTCAATGGTGATGTAGTTACTCCAGATGTTTTGGATTGGGAATATTATGATGCTTTAGGTCCTCATGGAACATTCAAAACAAACGTGAGTGATTCTTGGGGAGTAATTCATACTGTGATCTTA
>JAEOSP010000563.1 GCA_016840305.1 Candidatus Hodarchaeota archaeon | reverse complement strand
GTAACCCATATCAGGAAATACTGCATCAAAGGCTACAACACCCATAACTCTGCTGTTACTTACCTCAACATCGAGAAAGTATGGCCCACTTGTATTGAAATATCCAATATATGGTTCAAAATTACCTTCTGAGAAAAAAGTTGTTGAATAGTCATCATGCAAGGATATAACTGATTTTTGAGTCTGGACAAATTCGGGGTTTCTCTCAGAATTGATTCTAACAGCTCGGGGATACAGTTCATTCTCATAGAGAGGGTGTGGCATATAACGAGAATCGCTTTGTAACAAATCACTCGAAGGGGCTTCTGCACGGTTAAGTGCGTGAGTGTAATAGGTGAAATCATTGGTTTGCACATCAGTGCGTCTTGTATCTGAGCTAGGTGCACTACCTCCTCCGTAAACTACACCTGAAAAAGCTGTGTCAGGAGGAAGAACATAATAATCCCAATCGCCATATGATGAAGGAGTATATTTATCCTCCATATCTCCTATAGGAACGATGGGAGTAGTGGCAGCATTAATTGCTACGGTAGACATACTCATTAGAGTTATAAAAACCGCAATAATTAAGCTGTATTTAATTTTCGTCAATTTAATCATAATAATCAAATCCCGTTAAGATAAAAAATCCTCCAAATATAAAACTGACCAATTAAAATTAGTGAAAACTTAAGTGTAGTAGTCAGTTTCCATATGTGATGACATTGATATGCCTAAAAAAAAGTTAAACGGCGATAAAACTAACCGGTATTATTGGTAAATATATCTTACACCGCTTTAGTATAAATAATCGCGTCATGAGGACATACTTCAATACAACGTGTACAGAAATAGCATTCAGCCTTTGAACTATCTCGGTCTGCTTCTTGTGTTGGACATATTTCTTCACACAATCCACAATCTGTGCAATTATCAGTTCGGGTTAATTTCATTCTGTATAATCTGTTTATGGTGTTCGCAAGCGTTCCAAATGGACAGAAAAAACGACACCAAGGACGATAGATGAAAAAGCTAGAAATGAAGATAATAATCAAAAAGATAATAGGAATAATCAGTAAGTATTCTGTTGATCCTTGAAAGAATTGAAACGCAATAAACAAATTCATTAACTCTGAAATGATTAAACCCCACACTAAGGCTATTATTATGAATAAAAACATATAAATCCAACGAATAGACGATAATATACGTTCAGAAGGCTTAATCTGTAATTTGACCTGTTTTTGATCCTTTATATTCGATTTAAATAAAATTTTCGATGATAATTCCTGCATTGCGCCAAGTGGACATGCATACCCACAGTATATTCGACCAAAAATTGCCGTTACGACTAGAAGTATAAACAAAAGAATGAGTATAGGCAACACATATTGTAAAGGCTGAGAGGAGGTGAATCCAATCAAAACAAAGAATTGGTTTATGGGTGAAACCGAATTAGGCATCGCACCGAGTAATATACCTGAGATTACAAATGTAACTGATAAAATACCTATGGCTCTATTCTTTGAGAGTGTTTTTTTTCGGATTAACCAGACCGAAATGGAAAAAGTTATTATCCACAAGAGAAGGGTAGGTACCATTACTGTGGGATCGATATTTTGAGGTGATATTTGTACAATCATGATGGTTAATCCATTAAATCAAATTCTGTCCTTGGTCAGATAGGAATCCTCCAACTATCTTTGATCATTCCTCAATTGATATATTGTCAAGAACTTCTTTGATACATTCAAGTTTTTCAATAGTATTCGATAAGCATTCTTTAACGTGTGCAAGTGACTCGGATTTAGTCATTTCTTCATGATGTTCGTTTTTATGTTTACCACAGGAACAATTTTTCTTTTTTGACATATTTGTTCACTTTTTTATACTTTAGTTTCTGGATTAATAGCGAATAATAAAGCTTTTTAAAATCATCACTCCTAACCTTATTAGTTACTTTGGTGGTCTAAAGAATTGACAAAAGCACAGCAATTTGTTGAAGAATGCCTTCCTGTTTCCCTGAATGGTGTGTGTCTAAAACCATTAGCCAAAAGCTTACGATTAATAAGCAGTAAGTGGATGATGTTCACTTTGATGGTGCTTCCTTCAGATGCGACCCCATTACGTTATTCGGAGATAAGAAATCGAGTTAAACAACTTGTTACTAAAAAAATCAGTGATACTACGCTTTCAATCCGTTTAAATGAACTAGTTAAAGAAGATATAGTCAAACGAAATCAGTTTAACGAAATTCCCCTACGTGTTGAATATAATCTTACCATGAAGGGCATAGAGTTGCAGAAAAGTCTTCAACCATTGATTGAATGGGCAATTAGTGCTTGTCACAAAGATTCTAAAAAGTGATAAGATAAATTAAGAATTTACTTTCTTTCTCTCAAAATTATCTTTTTTCCTGTAACCCTGAAGTGATTGTTCAACCATAAAACCAAGGGAAGTATATAAATTGAAAGCTGGAGTATTCGTTTCTGAAACTGTTAATTTTGCTTCATTGATTTGTACAAATGTGTTGAAAAGCCAATGAAGAATAGCAATGACTAATTTTCGTCCAGATCCTTGTCTTCGTGAAGATTTTCTGACACCAACAAATTCGATATATCCCTGATTGGTACTCTTATCCAGTTTTCCATTTATAAAACCAGTTAGATCTTCATTTTGAGATTCAATAAATACTTGGTTTGTTTCATTAACCATATTCAGGATTTGTTGGCCTGAATAATAGGTATTTGGAAATATTTCTGAATGGTATTTCTTAAATTGATCGAAATATTTCTCCGTTATTGGATTTCCTGATAAAAATGGTAGATTTGTGATTTTTTCTCTTGAGAAGCTTAGAACACAACTTGGCTCTGTTGTTTTATAATTAAGTCTTTCAGCTAATTTTCGTAAATTCACATTCGACTTTTCTCCATAGAGTTCATAATCAATAATTTCAAAAGGGATAATCTTCAATATATTGGCATAAAGTTCATCTGCAAGAGAATCCCATTCTAATTGGTTGGATAAATCAATCATTGGACCATGAATCCATACCCTTTGTAATTCAATATCGTATTCAGCAATTATGATTCCAATTATCTTATCGTTTTCCACTAGCATAAGAGTTGTATCTTTCCATCCAGGTTCCAATTCTTCAAGATAAACCTTGATTTCTTCAGGTGTTCGATCAAAATAGCCAATTACTGATTCTTTTTCCTGCTGTAATCGTGATATGAACATTGAAATTCTATCTAAATCTTTTTTTTCTGGTTTAATAATTCGTGACAATTTCTTTACCATCAGATTGACTTTTTATCGCAGGGAGCCAAGCAAGTCCAATTCCTGTTACCATTACCCCAATACTACTGATTATTACCACAGCAAAGATAGCAGGTAAAAATCCATATTGACTTAGAATTTGACCTCCTAAAAGTGCACCTGGTACTCCAATTAAGGTGGTTAATGTAGGTAGTAATGAATAAATTGCATTACGAATATCATCGGGGACTAGGTCTAAGTTCAGACGAGATCTTAATATATATTCTAATGATTCCCACATACTAGGTAGTTGGAAGATGAGGAATAAACCTATCACAAGAGAAAGATCTTGATCAATTGGAGGAAACCAAATATTGTAATAGTAAACCATAAAAAAGAAAACGGGGTTGGAGAGTGTTGTAGTAATAAGAATCCATCTTTTAATTCTTTTAAATTTCGAGATGTATCGGACTATAAAAAACTGCCAAAATACTCCTGATGCAAATATAAGCGCTCTCAATGTAGCGGTCAGATTATCTTGGCCGCCCGAATAATTTTCATACATTGGAAATAAAAGAAAGTTAACCCAAATGCTATTATTAGCAGCCCATATGATAGTTGATCCTACAAAGAAAAATAGAATTCCTTTATTAGATAATAGATATCTAAACCCTCCTAAGAATTGTTGAAAATATTTAGACGTTGTAAAATCTGTTTGTACGGTATAATCATCTCTAATAAATAGCGTAACGAGAATAGTGACAACTAGTAAAAAACCTAGGGACGCAGCAAACAGTAGTTTTCTAGAAATAAATTGAGCTATTAATCCCCCAATAATAAATGAACCTCCAAGTAGAATATGGGAAATTAATGATTTTCTTGCTTGAAAAGAATTGTAAATGCGTCGATCTGGATCTATATCAATAGAAAGTGTCCGATAGCTATTATCAAACCATGATTCGAGAGCACCACTCTCTTGAGATGAAGCAATCGCAGACAATGCACTGTACAATAAAAGAGGAACAAATGATTCTGAAAATATTAGAAGAATAAATGAAAAAATATGAAATAAATAAGCTATTAACAATACTTTGCGATAACCGATTATATCTCCAAGAACACCTGTTGGATAATCAATAAGTGAAAGAATAAGATAGCTTAAAGCGAATAAAATACCAACTTGAGTTGATTCTAAGGTATCAAGCAAGTATAGAATTATGAACATACCAGAAATATTGAAAGCTACCAATCTCGTGAAATCTACAATCATATATTGATTAAGAAGCGATCTGGTATTACTATTCAGATCACTTATTCCTGGTGCTTTTTTTGTCAATTCTTCCAATGATAGTCACTTAATCTACCGAATGAAATCTTGTGGTGGGTTATTCTGAACATCTAGCTGCAAAAAGAGTATTGAGAATCCATTCCTCTTATCTTGAATTGTTGCAATCTAAAGATTGAAAATAGAGCCTAACGTTTGTTATCTTCTCTTAAAGGAATTTAGAAGATATTATTAATTTTCTTGTATTGGTAAAAGAACTCAGGTATACTTTATGCCTATGAAACCCTAACCTTGATGCTTAGCGAGTGTTGAAGGTAAAAATATGATCATATTCCTTTGAATTGTGGAAAAGAACTACTAGAAAGTCTATATCAATTAATTGAATGATTTACAATTAGATATATCATTTTGACTCACTTATTTTTGCAATATGTTATAAAAATAAATATAATTCTGAATAAAGAACGAATCACTCCTGTTGATGATAAGGATCCTAGAAAATGTCTCAATCAACGAAACATTCTTTAAATAAAGTCCAAATTATAATAAAATTAATAAAACTTACACGGCCCGAATGGGGTTTTATTTTTGCTTCTGTAGCAGGTATGGTTGGATTACTATATCAACTGCCATGGGATTCAATCCTTACTGGCTGGATATCTATTTATTTTTTTATAGCTGGCCACTTTAGTCTTAATGGGTATTACGATCGTAAGAGCGATGCGTTGAATCCAAGGGGATTAACTCTTAGAAACCCTCTAAGTGAATCTACATTCATTTCGAAGGAAATTATTTTCTTATGGGTTGTTTTCTTATGGAGTTTACCTGTTCCACTCAATATTTATTTCATACCGAATTCCTTGACACTTCCCAAATTAGTTTATGCATTCTTAGCATATGGTATTGCTCTAATGGGATCATTTTTTTATTCTGTTCCTCCTTTTCGATTTAAATCTAGACCTTTTCTTGATTTAAGCGTTACATTCTTTATTATAGGCTTTTTTGTCCCCTTTTATATTGGATTACTCGGCTCAAAGAGTTTGGTTAGTTTTGATCTTCTTCTCTTAGGTATAAGTTTAAATCTGATTTTGATTGCTGGAGTCCATTTACCAACAATGTTAATTGACTTAGAAATTGATAAGCAAGCAGGTGACCAAACAACTGCTGTTTACCTTGGAAAAAAGAAAACTATCTATGTCACTTCACTCGTTATAGTTGCTAGAGTTGCTGGTTTAGCATTGATGAACCTGCATTTAATGATGGAAGGTATATTAATTATTAGTTGGGTACCATTCGTTCTTGGTGCAATAGAATTAATAGCTGTGTATAATTTATTACATCGTCAGACTTGGGATGCTTCATTATTGCTACTTAAGATTGTTATTATAACTAGCAGTGGAGGAGGAGTTATTTTTGGACTTCTTTATTCTCCAACGTTGATTACAGCTTATTTATCATAAATAACTTTTTATTCATCATCTACACATGAAATGGTTATGAAAAATAATAAGGTATTTGGGACAGAGAGCCAATCAAATCTGGTAGAGATGTATGCAAAATATGTTTCAGGTCCAAAAGCATCCTTTTTCGAACAGATCGGCTTAGGTGTAATACAAGGCCGTCGGCATGGGATTATTATTAATATGCTTGAAGGCCAAGATGGACAAAAGCCCTTAGAGTTGATAGATTGTCATACATCAGGTGGAGTCTTCAATCTCGGACATCATCATCCAGAAATAGATGATGCACTAAGAAAAGGGCTGGATCTCGGGTTAGATATAGGTGACCACCATTTACTGTCAGAACAAAGAGCGTTGTTAGCTAAAAAGCTAGCTGAATTGCTTCCAGGTGATATTTCCAAAACAATGTTCAGTGTGGGTGGAGGAGAAGCTATTGATTTATCCATCAAGCTAGCTCGGGCTTGTACGAAACAGAAAAAAGTTATATCTGCAATTCGTGCATATCATGGAGTAACTGGTTTTGCTCTAGGGGCATGTGCTAGAAGTTTTAAGGATCCATTCCTCTGGGACTCTCCAGATAATGTTCAAGTACCATTTGGGGATATTGAAAGTTTTAGGAAGATTATTGATGATGAAACTGCATGTGTGATCTTTGAAACAATCCCTGCAACAGGCGGTATCCTAATTCCTCCTGAAGGGTATTTTACGGAGATTAGAGAACTTTGTGATGATCATGGGGTGATAATGATTGCAGATGAAGTTCAAACAGGTCTAGGAAGGACTGGTGAACTCTGGGGTATTTATGGGGGATTATACAAGGGTGAGAAAGTAATTCCTGATTGTATTGTTCTCGCAAAAGGTATGAGCTGTGGTATTTATCCTTTATCCACGACTAGCTATAAACCCTTTTTAGAAGATGTTTTTGTCGAAGATCCTTTTTTACATGTTTCCACAACAGGTGGTTCTGAACTAGGCTGTTTTGTTACTCGAACAATGCTTAATATCATATCCAAACCCACTTTTTTGGATCATGTGAAACAGATGGGTTCTGAATTTATGAAAGGGCTGAATAATCTCAAAGATTCATATCCTGACTTACTTATTGATATTAGAGGTCGGGGATTAATGATAGGTTTAGAATTTCCTGATGAGATGCGATCATTATTTTTCACATTAGCATTAATTAAATCAGGTGTATTTGCAGATTACTGTGGTAATTTTAAGGAGACTAATAAGTTCATGCCACCCCTTGTTATCCAAAAGGATGATGTCAATTTAATTTTAACAGGAATAGAGAGTGCTCTAAAACAAATTGCAGAGTGAAGATTTATAATTTATCTATGTTCATTAGTTCCGTTAATTCCGCTCTTACCTGATCTGAGCTTTTGAATAGAATACACTTCAGTCCAATGGATTGCCCCGCTACAACATTTTCCAGTACATCATCAATGAACACTAGTTCTTCTGGTTTCATACCAAATCGTTCAATTGTAAGCAAAAATATTGCTCTTTCTGGTTTACAGGTCTTCTCAAGGCAAGAGTATACTAAAACATCATACGCTGCAAAATCAATCTCTTTCAGATAACTTACGACAGGGATTTCTGTATTAGATAAAATCCCGATAGTTAATCCAAATCTTTGTAAATCATCTATTAAGGATAACATTTCATGCTTTGGAGAAAAAGATGACTTTATGGCTTCTTTCCAAAGAGAATCAGGAAGTTTTTCTCGAGATACTAATCCTTGAGTAACCTTTCGCCAGAAAACCTTTTCAGAAATCAAACCTTTCTGAAAGTCGAGAATAGGTAAAGAGCTTCTTTCAGTAAATTCCTTTTCAGAAATATTTAGCATTTTGGAGAAATAAGATCGCATATCAGACGCAGGATTGTCTAATAATACACCTCCAAGGTCAAAAATTACTCCTTTTATCATGACTCAATCAATAATCCTGATCCTGATTCAACAGAATGATGAAATGTGTTCTTAAAATTATTACCTGAAACTTAACTACAAAGATAACTTACGAAAAATACGGATAAAATAAAAAAAAAGGAGGGGAGAGGTTAATTAATAAATAAAACCTCTAATTGTACGTCACTCTCTTCGTTTTGAAATAAGATATACACCTAATCCGATACTGGCCAATACAGTCCATATTGTAAAGCCAGGAGTTTGTGCAATAAACGGATTTATGATAATACCAACTTCATAAGAAAAGTAATCCCCAGTAAGGTCGTATTTTTCTTCGGAATTACCACTCATATCTATAGCTTTGAGATACCAAATAACTTGCGTGTTATTGGCTTGTTTTGGTATATTTGTGGCCCAAACGCCTGGTTGACCCTGATATTCAATTAGGGGTGTTGATCTCCAGCTTGTCCCATTATCATTAGAATAGTAAAGGATCGCATCTTGAATACCCCCTTCTTCTTCAATTTTAACTGTGACAAGAGGATTATCATTTGGAGTGGGGCCTTTGAAATCCTGATCCGTATCATAAATAATTGTAGGATATCCAATTATAGGTGGAAGATAGTCTACTGTGTTGTGTTCTATTGGATTAGACGTCGCACAGAAGTCAGATTCTGTTTTGAAAATGTAAGTTCCAAAGTTCTTATCGATACCAACCCTTTGCACAATTGAATCTAATGGATCATCATCACGTATAGTGTAACTAGTTTCAATGGTATTACTCGCACTCATTTCTGCATATATTTTTGTATTTAATGATAATTCAAGAGATCCTTCAATGTACGCTCCTCCTGCCATGAGTTTTGCTTTAGTTTCACTTTCTATACCAATTGAAACCGAAGAGCTCATAGTATTGGTGTTAGTAACTGTTTCACTGCCTACATAAGTTCCACCACCATCTGCTACTAAAGCACCACCAAGCCATTCAACATCTTCCTCAGAATAACCACTGTGAACTGGATTCATCGCCTTCCATGCAGCTGGAGCAGAAACATCACTAAGATAAGCTTCAGCATCTCGTAAAATACCCCACCAAAGATGAGGATCATAGTAGACCTCGGTGCCATTATAATATTCAATATAATGAACTGTGAATACGTATTTGAGTTTCCAGAGCTCACCCCAGTAACGATCTCCATAGCCTGGACCAATGAAATCAACATAAGATGAATCTGAAGAAGTTAAGAATGTACTGTCTGTCATTTCGAATCGTGCATCAAAACCGAGGCTAGTCTCCATTGAAAGGGATAATTTGTTTGATGCGGATGCACCAGTTTTAAACAATCCAAAGAAGGATCCTTCTTGTTCTACTCCAACTTCTAATCCTGCTGTAACACCTGCAGTAATCTCACAACCAATTCCCATTGATAAGGTTGTTGATTCTTCATAACTAGATGTACTGTCATCACCATTTGGGTCATGAAGGATTAAATACAATTTATTCCCTAAATCAATTTCATTTTGTTGAAGAATTTCGAATCGAGTTGCTGTATATTTGTCAAATTTGAAATACCGAGTATCGCTGGATATCTGGGTATCAAATTCATCAAAACCTAATAAAACTGCTTCAACTAATCCGTGGAAAGAGTCATTGTACGCAAATATAACGGTTCCAGGGCTAGAAACCAACCCCATATTAATACCGTTGATTTCTAATTTCACATAATAAACATCTGTTCCTTTAGAGTAGGTGAGATTGAACTGTACAGGTTCTGTTCCAGTACCGAAAGTTATTGAACTATTTATACTTGGAGTTTCCCAAATTACTTCTACAACTAATCTTCTAAAGATGAAATTACGAGTAGAACTTACTACTTCGTTATCGATTGAATTGTAACCCTTTAGAGAGGCAATTATTAATCCACTAAAGTTTTCAAAAGTAAATTCTAATGTTCCTGGACTTGTTACTTCACCCTTATCTGTTTCATTGAAAAAGAGGTTTACATGATCAATGTCATAACCTTTTGAAAAGGTGAAGTTAAACATAGCAGGACCTGAAGGGCTAAAGGCAATGGTGTTACCATCAGAAGGAGTTTCCCAAGCCAAATCATAATCCAATCTTCTAAAACGAAAAGATCGAACATCAGAAGCCACTAATGACCCGCTTTTATACCCTCTCAGTGTTACAGCCAGAGTAGAATCTTCTATATCTGTTCCGTCTAAAATCACTTGAGTAAATTTACCACTTGCATTAAGAATAGGAATTTGTTGCTCCCCTATCTGAATTTGTGCAGAATCTAGGTTTTCATAGGCCCAATTAAAATTAAATTCAATGTTATTATCTACAGGACCAAAATTAAATTCGGTTCCTTCACTTGGGCTTGACCATGAGATATCAGAGGGTTCAGTAACTGTGTAAGTATGATATGACGTTTGTGAGGGAGAATACAACCTAAATAGTACATCATCCACTTCTCCTATAACATGAATTCTATATCGGACAATAACACCGTATTCAAAACCTGGGATTGTTGCTTTGTAAATACCATCAGTTGATGTCTCTGGCATTGAAATTGTTATATCGTTTCCGTACATATAATTGTAAGAGAGAGATGCCGAAATATAGCTTGGGCTCCTGGAATGTCCTACTTCAACATAGACATCCACACTTTGATCAGCATCAGGAGTAGCTGGAGTCCTCCATTGGCGGTCAATCCATATTTCTCCAGGTATATATGCACTAACATTTTGGATTTCTCTGTTCAATCCACTAGAAAGTATTGGTAACATTATAAGGAGTAATACAGCAATCCACCATGTTCTTTTCATTTTTTTTACCATTTTATTTCACCATAATTAGCATTCTTTTCTTTATTCCTTTTCCTTTCCTTTTTTGCTTTTTTTGGTTCATGATGATACATTTATGAACATATAACCAAATATAAGTCATTACTTATAAATTTTTCGAGTTTATATAAATTATGACTTATTTTCTCATAAATTACTTTTTACTCCTTTATTATTGATTTAATATCATTATTTTAAATTTTTTTACTCCACTGTTAAAATATGATCTTATTGTGTTATTAGATAATGTTTTTTCAGAAATAATAATAGATTCAATCATGATAATATCTCCTTAAAATTCGTCATCGTACGTTTCTAAATCTAGAGGATCTTCTGGAGGAAGGTTGGAATAAATTGCATCCCTTTTTCTACTTTTACTTGTTCTTAAGAGGATGGATAGCATAATTAACAGACCAATAATAATAATTAAGAATAATGTAAAAGGATCTGCTAGATTAGGGTTATCAGTTGGATTATCGAAAGTGGGAACATAAGCTACTTCTCTAACCATTACTATAACATCATCCACTGCACTGTTGTTCCAAGTATCTTCCACTATGATTGTGAATAGATGAATTCCTATCATCAAATTATTTAATGGAAAGATGACAGACTGATTTTCTGACCACGTTTTGTTCAGTTCTGATTCTATTTGCTGGTAATTGTGTTGTATTGAATAATTTCTCGGATTCTTATCAGCAATGTACCAAGTGATGTTATGATCGGTAGTATTCACCAAAATGATGATATCAACGGGATTTGATACTATAGGTGGAGTTATATCCACACTTGTATTTTCTTGGTCCATTTTAAGTGATGTATTATGATCTACTCCTTGATTAACTAAGTAACTTGATTGAAGGTTGGTTGAATGACAAATTGGGACGAGGATCATACTGCTTTGCACGATTATTATTGCAAGTAATCGAATGAAGTACCATCTGTTCATTTCTATCCCAATAACATTCAATTAAATCGGTTTATTTAGTTACTTTGATGTACAATTGAAGTATTTTCTCTTTCTTCAGTAGTCCATGATACCCTAACCAGTAATAGAAGAAGAATTCAGCAATATCTTTGGATTGAATCAAGGGATTCTTAATTTCTCTTAGTTGCAATTCATTCCATATTTTTTCATTGTCCAATAATTGGAATACCTTGCGCAAATCTTTTTCCACGACTTTCTTTATGACTAACTCGGGCATTCGGTTCTTTATAATTCCATCTAATTTTCCCATCATTGAATTCCAGTGCTTTCTTTTTTCAGATTTATCAAGAATCTCGTCTGGGGTTCCTTTTTTTAATATTGTAGTCTGAAGAATGATTTTGAATTTTTCAGTTTTTGAAACATGTGTATAAGGGTATTCTTGGACTTTCTCATTCAATATATCGCTAATTTTCTTTGTAATGACGTTTGAGTCCTTATTTTTGATGAAATCTGAATAATTAGACTGTTTTATCTCCTTGGACGAAGATAAATTTAGTTTTTTTCTAATAACATCATCTATACTTTTGAATTCTAAACTAGTATTTTTAAGTACCCTTTCAATAATTTTTAATGAATTTCTAACAATTTCTTCATCCTTCTTTTTATATATACAGTATATCCCAGCCATAGCACCTGAGTTCTTAATTCTGGGATCATTAGAGAATTTATTTGTGATTAACCAATTATACCAAACCATACGGTAGTTGGTATCGACAGGAAAAATATCAGGACCACTTAGCTGATCAATAATAGACTGTTCAACTTGTTGAGTACTATCACCTCTAACTAGGGCCGTTGATTTCGTCATTAATCTTACTGCTGTCAAATCAGGGCTTTCTTTGGGTTCTTCTGAGAGTAAAAGATCGATTGAGCTAGGGCCCTTATCCAAGAAAAAACAAAATATTATCGAAGAAAATATCGAATCTAACTTATCCAAGATCAAATCATCCAAATTTCAATTTATTTGTTCCAATTCCAATATTTTTAATATTTTTGCTTTATTCATCAGAGAAGAAGGGATTGCAGTAACAATTTATCCAAAGTATTAAGTCTGTAAAATTATTCAATTGTCTTCTAGACAAAGAATTATTCAGGAAATTAAGAAGTTATAAAAAAAATTTTTATATATATAATGTGACCGATTATAATTGTGTAGGAATAAGTTATTAGTACACTAAAAAAATGGATTAAACTTTACTAAATAATCGATTAGTATTAATCGATAGTGTAAAACCGAATTCTTTATTGTTTGAGATGAATTTTATTGCCTAAATCACATGAAAGGATAATCAGTGTTCAACCTTCAGCTAAATTTTTAGAGCCAATCCCTATTGACTCATTTATTCGTCATAAGCTACTTAGATTGTTTATAAAAAGTGGTATGGATGATTTTCAATCCCAAATTTTACTTTCTATTGTTTTACATGGTGGACAAATAAAGCCAAAAACTTTGGCGAAAGACATAGATTGTAATCCATCACGTTTGGAATTACCTGACGGTTTCCCTAGTCTTCTTAATCTGGAGTTGATCACCATGTCTCATACTCGACCTAAAACTGCAATCTTGGCCATAGGGATTGACGAACTTCTCGAGCGTTTAGTTACCAAAACCTTAATATCAAATAACTTTATTAAGCCAAAAGATGCGATTGACATTTTACTTAAACTTGATAAATACGAAGTCATAGGTGAATCTAATTCTTCAGATAAATTTGATGACTTTTCATATGTTTTAAACTATTTTAATCAAATTCAAAGGCTTTCTACAAAGCTTCCCTCACTGCTGTCTTTACTATTTTTTACTTTGTCTTCCTTATGGATGAATTCATCAGAAGCAATTGTTCTGGCAAAATTAATTACTTTAGGAGGGAAAATATCGAAGAAAGAATTTTTTGAAACTCATATGCAGAATATTACCCTAGAAAACCTACAAGAAAATTCAAGGCAGATTAAAGAAACTCTTGAAGTTTTAGGATATCCAATCGATCAGATGGAAGATCTAATTCTAAAATTTAATAACTTTTACTCAAATAACGTAATAACTTTCAAATTCTCAAGTGAACAACAATTAAATATGATCTTAAATTATTTACAAGAATTCTGTCAGTCGACATCAATGGGAGAGAAAGCAGGGAAAAGAAAATTTAGAAATTTGACATTGATTAGGAGTATTTCACAAATAGCGGATTCACTGAATCAATCAATAATTAATTTTCAGATGGAAAGTAAGTTAGAGATACAAATATTGAAGTTAGCATATTCTAATGTAAAATTGATTGATGGAGATATTTTCCTTTCAACTATTTCAGATCCTTCCTCAACACGAAAACGAATTGAAACTGATATTAAATATGTAACAACTATCAATTTATTAATTCTTCATACTTACTTTGTAGAAGACTTATTTCTTAAAATATTCGATTCAGATAATATTAATTTTAAGTTAAACATAATAGCGTCTTTAGAAGAAAAAGAATCATTCATTAATTTGTTACAAAAACACGAATTGGGAATCCAAAATAAGAGAGGTATTTTAGAAGGTGATACAATAACCTTCGTTCCATCTGATGAAATTCCTCAAGATGTTTTAATTGGGAATACTGTTATATTATTGTATAAAATTAGTTCTTCCATAATCATCATTCACGAAGAAATTACTAAAGAAAATCCAACTGAGATAAATACAATATCTGATGATGTTCAATTAGCTTATAAGTCCTTTAATAAAATAATGAAGAAAAATGTGAAGGAAACTGAGTTCATCAGAATTTTAGTTAATGAAGGAGGAAAATGAATCCATATGAGTCATTTAAAAACAACTGTACGTGCCATTGGAACACCTCTAAAATTAGTTTTTTGTGGTTTAGATTATGCTGGTAAAACAGCAATGTATATTCGATTAAAAACAGGGGAATTCGTAGTAGACCTTAAACCGACTCTTTCATCAACAATGGATACAATTTTACTTGAAGAGGATGATGAATTAGTGACAGCAACAATTATTGACCTCGGAGGACAGGAATCATTACGTGACCTATGGGATTCTCACTTGGAACAAAGCCATGTAATTATATTTGTCATTGATGCTTATGATTCCTATCGATTTGATGAATCGAAAAATGAATTTCAAAAAAGGATAGTACCAATAGCTAAAGATATTCCTTGCATAATAGTTTGCAATAAATTTGATTTAATCAAAGCTGACTCTGGCGAATCTAACTCTTCTAAGCTCATTCACAAAGTGGAGAGTACAATTCAGGCTGCACTTGATATACCAAAAGATGATAATTTCCATATTCTCGTGACTAGTCAGAAAACAGGATATGGTTTACCCAAAGTGACACGTTTAATACGAGAAATAATGACCTAACTAGCGCTGAGAAAAAAGAGGAACTAATGTTCCTTTAAATTAACTTTAGTAGGTTTAGTTCCTTTAATTT
>JAEOSP010000562.1 GCA_016840305.1 Candidatus Hodarchaeota archaeon | reverse complement strand
CTCAAAGGACCTAGAATCGATATGAACACAGCATCTCTTCCTACTAAACAGATCGGCACAATCGATATTGATGATATTATAATTATCGTTGCATATCTTATCCCAATCTTGTTTTTTGGTTTAAGTATTGTAGTATTGAGAAGAATGCGTCGTTGAACTTAGAATTTTGACTACCTTTAGGTTCTGTTGTCACCCAAACAAAGGATCTTAGATTCTTATCTGATGAAGAGAAGTCATCTCTTCATCCATGTTAACTATCCATTAATAAGAGGATATCGACTACAATTTCCTGTTACCCTATACCTCCGAATAATTTAAAACTGGGTGAGGATAAAAACTAAAAACGAGAAAACACTTACTAACAAAGGTGAAAATTCCAATGGTTTCCTCGCAAGAATTTACCCATCCTTTTCTGCCTCAAACTCAAGAGCAAATACAAGCAATGCTAAATATAATTAACATCTCTTCTGTGGAAGACCTTTATTCAGGAATTCCAAGTGATTTAAGGTTTAAAGGGAATTTAGAGATACCAGAGTCTCAATCAGAACAAGAAACTATGAAGAAAGTTCGAGAGATATTAAGCAAAAATGTTACTACTGATGATATGATTTCTTTTCTAGGTGCAGGGATCTATCCACACTTCATTCCTTCTGTTGTACCTTCGATTATCAACCGTTCTGAATTTATTACTTCATATACACCTTATGCACCTGAAATTTCTCAAGGAATGCTACAAGCTTTATGGGAATACCAATCAATGGTCGCTGAATTAACCCAGCTTGATCTTGTTAACTCTTCTATGTATGATCTTGCGACATCATTGGGAGAAGCTGCATTAATGTCTTCTCGTGTTACACGAAAAGACGTATTTTTAGTACCAGATTACATTCAACCTGAACGTTTAGAGACTCTTGTTACTTATGCTACTGGACCCAAGCTTAAAATAGTTTCATACCCCTGTGACAAATTAACAGGGCAAGTTGATCTTCAAGCTTTCCATAAAATAATGAAAGAACAAGAGAATGATATCTGTGGTATTTATATCGAAAATCCCAATTTCTGGGGGATTATAGAGGAACAAATTGAACAAATTGGTAAGATAGCACATGAACATAAATCATTATTTATAGTAGGTTTCGACCCTATTTCATTAGGTATTCTAAAATCACCAGGTGAATTAGGTGCTGATATCGCAATTGGAGAGGGACAATCTACAGGCCTTCCAATGAATTTTGGTGGCCCGTTATTAGGATTTTTTGCAGTAAGAAACGATAGAAAACTCGCTCGTTCAATGCCTGGAAGAATTATTGGATTAACAACAGAGAAAATATCCTCAGAAAGAGCATTTACGATGACCTTACAAACACGAGAACAGCATATTCGACGAGAAAAAGCTACTTCCAATATTTGTACAAATAATGCCCTCTGTGGCTTAGCTTCAGCTGTTTATCTTAGTCTTTTAGGCCCTAACGGGTTGAAAAATACTGCGGAGGCTTGTATGGCAAAAGCATCATACCTTTCTGAACATTTAGCTAGTATTAAAGGTATAAAAGCACCCCATTTCGATGCACCCTTTTTCAAAGAGTTTGTTTTTACATTCGAAGATCAAAATATTCAGGATATTTACATTGAATTTATGAGATCTAAGAAGATTATACCTGGGCTCAGTCTGATTAAAATCCATCCCCAACTATCAAAGGGCATTTTAACATCTGTAACAGAAATGACGCCATTGTCTGATTTAAATCAATTTATCTCAGTTACTAAGGAATTCTTTGATATACAAGGAGGAAAATAAAATGTTTAAACAAAGTAAATGGCCTAAATCCTTGATTTTTGAACAGTCTTCTCCAGGGCGCATTGGACATCAAACAGTACAACTTCAACCTATTGAAATGGAATCCTTACAGCGAGCGAAACAACGTATTCCATCAGCTTTATTGGCAAATAATCTTCCAGAATTACCTGAAGTAAGTGAACTCGAGGTTATTCGACATTTCACAAGACTATCACAAATGAATTACGGAATTGACACTGGATTTTATCCCTTAGGCTCTTGTACAATGAAATACAATCCTAAAGTATGTGATTTAGCTGCATCACTACCCCAAGCCCAAAATATTCACCCATATCAACCAGAATCTACAGTACAAGGTTCTTTGCAAATAATGTACGATTTGGCCCATTGGCTAACGGATCTATCAGGGATGAAACAAGTGACACTTCAACCAGCAGCAGGAGCTCACGGTGAATATACTGGAATAATGATTTTAAGGAAGTATCATGAATCTAAACGTAATCTTGAAAGAAAAACGGAAATCATTGTGCCTGATAGCGCACATGGAACAAATCCTGCAACAGTCTCTATGTGTGGATTTAAAACAGTTGTAATACCTTCTAACAAAGACGGTTGTGTCGATATTGAAGCTTTAAAAGCTGCAGTTAATGAAAATACTGCTGGGATGATGTTAACGAATCCAAATACATTAGGGATTTTCGAACCAAGTATTAAAGAAATTACTCAAATAATCCATGATGTAGATGGGTTGGTTTATTATGATGGGGCAAATTTTAATGCTATAATGGGCAAAGTTCGACCAGGTGATATGGGGTTTGATATAGTTCATTTTAATCTTCATAAAACGTTTGCTACTCCACATGGAGGAGGAGGCCCTGGTTCTGGTCCTGTGGGAGTTATAAAAAAATTAATTCCCTTTCTACCTGTTCCAACAATTGGTTATGATGTAAAAAGGGATTATTATTTTTTAAACTACGACCATCCTGACACTATTGGGAAAGTACGATCATATTATGGAAATTTTTCAATTTTGCTCCGAGCATATACTTATATCCTTAGATTAGGAAAAAATGGGTTGACAAAAGTTTCTGAATTGGCCAATCTTAATGCAAATTACATGAAAACTCTCTGTAAAGAAATTAAAGGATTTTCTATTCCATACGGAAGTGATTCTCCTTGTATGCATGAATT
>JAEOSP010000561.1 GCA_016840305.1 Candidatus Hodarchaeota archaeon | reverse complement strand
AAGAAATAAAGGTAAGGGAATTTGAGGAAGGTTTTCCCCGATTGCTACAAAGTATACGAAAACTAGGAATCAGAGGGTGTTTAAAGAAAGCTTCGATGAGCAACATTAAGGAAACTGGTATAATGTTGATTAGATACCTGAATTGCAGGATTAAAAAGGGTTCACGTAATCCAAGACCACGGAGGCGAGATATGTAGTAAGAAACCTGTGATTATTTTAGGTACACAACCTGAAATAATTAAAAAGCCAACTATTATATGAGCTTTCATTTACGCTATACTTCTCTTAGGACTACGATCGCTACTTTAGTTGCTTCTATAACCTTCCTGTGGGTCTTATGCCGCTGCTTTGACATACCTCTATAACCTGGCCTATCAACCTTTCTGGTTCGTTTGGACCACTTCCAAACAGTTTTCCTGCAAACACCGAATATCTCTGCTACCTCTCCGATTCTATACTCATTTCTAACCGCATTAACTCTCAAACAGCAAGTTTCAGGGTCAATGTATCCCATCCCTATCCCTCAGCCCCTATAATGCAGAAATAAAAATGAATATTACCGATGTCTGTTTACTTTACAGAACAGTAATATTTAAATGCAGGAGAATAAATAAGGAGAAACATATGGAAACACAAAAAATATTGGAAAAGGGTATAGGGGGATTCATAAGTTTGAATCTGGCCCCAGAATTAGAGAAAAGAGGATATGAGGGATGGGTGTCCGACTTGGGGTATTCTGAAGGGCAAAACTACATCAGGTGTAATGTTAGCAAATATCGGTAAGTGGAGAAAGGAAATCTATCTGAAAATTTGTAGGTGATCTAGTGAAACGAAATAATTGCAAGTTTAACTTAAGCGGGGGAAGAATATTAATAACAGGTGGAACTGGATCTTTTGGAAACGCATTGATTGATTATTTAGATAACGAAGATGTTGAATTTATTGTATATAGTCGTGATGAAAAAAAACAACATGATATGTTTATTAATAGAGAAAATAATAATATTGAATATGTAGTGGGTGACGTCAGGGATAAAGATAAATTGATTCAGTCTTTTAAAGATGTGGATTATGTATTTCATGCTGCAGCGCTAAAACATGTTCCAACAGGGGAGAACTTTCCTGAGGAAGTTATAAAAACAAATATTTTTGGAATAAAAAATGTAATTGAAGCATCAGAATATTGTGATGTAAAGAAAGTTATTAATTTAAGTACCGATAAAGCAGTATACCCAATAAACGCATATGGAATGAGTAAAGCACTTGCAGAAAAGATTCTCACAGTATATGAAGGAGATATTTCCTGTGTTTGTTTGAGATATGGGAATGTCCTAGGTTCTAGGGGCTCTGTTGTTCCATTGTTCTTGGATTTTGTCAATAACAAAAAGCCATTGACGATAACAGACCCTAATATGACTAGGTTTCTATTGACTCTTGAAGAGGCTGTAAAATTAGCGTTGAAATGTTTAGAGGAGGGCGCGGGTGGAGATCTTTTTGTTATCAAATCCCCGGCTTGCACTATCCGAACCTTAGTAGATGCATTGGAATTGCATTATGGAATGGAGTTTGAAAAGAAGATTATTGGAATCAGACCTGGTGAGAAGATCGATGAGACCCTGTTAACAACCGAAGAGGTTCATAGATCCATTACAGAAGAAGAGGATGGAATCAGCTATGCAAGAATTCCTAGATTAGAGGCCCGCATTGGCGATTATTTCTTTAAAGGGGATGAATACAAACCCACAGAACCATTCACATCTAGGAATACAGAGCAGTATAACGCTAAACAGACCTTGAATAAAATCAAAGAGGCAGGCTTGCTATGAAGATAGGAGTCACTGGTGGAGAAGGTTTCATTGGAAGGCATTTAGCTGAAAGAATAGATAATCCGATATTATTTAAGGATGACCTAAGAAGCCTGAAAGAAACTCGTAACTTTATTAGGGAATGTGAGAGAATGTATCATTTGGCAGGTCTGAATAGAGAAGATCCGGGTGAAATACTTAAGAACAATGTCGTTTCAACATCAAATATTATTTTATCGATGATATTGGAGAAATACAATCCTGAGATTATATTCTCTTCTTCGACCCAAGTGGAATGGAATCCAAATTCTGAATATAGTCTGACAAAATCCATCGAGGAAGATATTATTAAACGATCGGAAAAATGGTGTGTCTTTAGGATCCCTAATGTATATGGCCCAGGATGCAGACCATTCTATAATTCTGTTGTAGCAACATTCTGTTATCAGATATCGAGAGGAGAACCTATAACTATGAATGATCCATCAGTGCAAAGGGAATTTATCTTTATAGAAGACTTGATAGAATACTTACTCAATCCTAAGTTCAATGAATTGATTTACCCTCAAGGAGAAGTGATGACTATTGGGGGGATACATGAATTTCTTACAACAAGACTTGGAGAACATGATAAATTAAAGAGATGTTTAGATTATTACAAAAACGGTGGTGGATAATATCTATCCTATCCATGAGGACAAGACTGGTCTTTTTCAAGAACTGGCCAGAACAGAAGATGTAAAATTCGGTCAATTGAGTTATTTATTGATAAGTCCTAGTTGCACTAGAGGAAATCATTATCATAAAAGAAAGGAAGAATGGTTTTGTTGCCTACATGGGAAATGTAGAATGGAGCTTCTAAATGTAGAAACCAAAGAAATTAATAGCATTATCTTAGAAAGCAGTCAGAGGGAATTCATCAAGGTCGATCCATTATGGAACCATACTCTAACGAATCTCTCAGATGACGATAACTGTGAACTTCTGATAATAATTAGTGAAGAATATCATGGGGAGGACCCTGACACCTTCCGATTGGATGAATAACGGTGATATTATGCCACAAATCAAGGTAATGACCATCTTAGGAACCAGACCTGAGATCATCAGGCTATCCGAAACAATCAAGAAATTGGAAAAATACACGAATCATGTATTACTTCATACAAATCAAAATTTTGATTATGAATTAAACAAAATATTTTTTAAAGAACTTGAATTAAAAAAACCAAAATATATTCTTAATGTGAAGAGCAAAACTGTAGGAGAACAGATAGGAAAAATCATCACACAATCTGAGAAGATACTTCAAAAAGAGATGCCCGATGCGGTTTTGATATTAGGAGATACCAATTCGGCTTTGGTTTGCATCGTCGCCAAGAGGATGAAGATACCAATCTTCCATATGGAAGCTGGAAATAGATGTTTTGATGATAGAGTCCCAGAGGAGATTAATAGAAGAATAGTCGATCATACTTCTGATATTAATTTACCTTATACTGAGCATGCGAGAAGAAATTTATTAAGGGAAGGCTTACCCTCGGATTACATATTCGTTACAGGATCCCCAATGGCAGAGGTTATCCTTGTGAACAAGGAAAAAATTGAACAGTCTGAAATACTCAAAAAATTTAAATTGAAAAAGGAAGAATATTTCGTCATTAGCATCCATAGGGAAGAGAACGTTGACAATGAGAAGAACCTGAGAAATATCATTGATGCTTTTACAAAAATTGCAAATAAATATAAATTCCCTATGATCGTATCTACCCACCCAAGATTAAAAAAAAGGTTAGAAGAACTAAACGTAAAATTGAGTAGTTTAATCAAACTGAATAAGCCATTTGGGATGTTTGATTATATAAAATTACAAAAAAATGCATATTGTAATTTATCAGATAGTGGAACTATACATGAGGATGCTGCAATTATGGGGATACCCGCTTTGGTAATAAGAGAAAGTTCTGAACGACCAGAAGTATACGATACAGGTAATGTAATTATTACAGGATTGAAATCCGATGTAATTCTCAATTCTATTGAGATAGTTGTAAGCCAAAAAAAGGATAATGTTGATTTTCTGATTCCCCAGGACTATAAAGATAAAAATGTTTCAGATAAGGTCGTTAGATTAATTGCAGGGATGAGCAAAACAATAATAAAAAAGAAATATTATATTGAAAACGATTAAACTTGTACATTGGGTGAGTTAACGATAAAATGCAAAGTAACATTGCTGATAAGGGAAGGTTAAAGATAAAACACTACATACAATCAGGTTGGATTTTGCGCTCTTTTCTTATTAAACATTTCTGGAAAGAGAACAAGATTGTATTGGGGGACAATAACAAACAATTCGCATGCTGGGGATGGGAGACGCTTGATGTAACTGATTGCGATTATAAAATTGATTTTCGAAATGATTCCCTTCCTTTTCCTGACGATTCGATCTATCATGTATTTAGTTCCCATTTGATTGAGCATCTACCTGATGAATCTGTGTCCCAGCTATTTAACGAGGTTTACAGAGTATTAAAGCCAGGTGGCATGTTTAGAATTGTT
>JAEOSP010000560.1 GCA_016840305.1 Candidatus Hodarchaeota archaeon | reverse complement strand
TATTAATACTAGTTGGTTAAGGGTAAATCCTAATGCTATTAGTGAGATGGAAATAAGGAAAATAATTAGAGTGGTAATTCTTCGCTGTCGCATCTAAATCACCTTGGTGTATGCACCGTTTTTTAAAAAGCTTATTTTATAGCTTATTTTCCCGTATAATTACCTAAAACAGTAATTTTTTGGTGGAATTCATCAATTTGGCGATTTATTTCTACTTTTTTAGCTTCAAATTGTTCTTTATCGATCTCTTTAGTGTTTAATCTTCCCTCAAGCAGTTTAATTTTTATGTGCTCCTGGTTGATTTCGGATTTCAATTTTGAGATCCAATTTCTTACCTGTTTTTGGATTTTCTCTAATTCCTCTTGCGCTTTTCGATAATCGGTTGCATATTCACGTTTTAATTGCTCAAAAATACTTTGTTTTATCTTCCCCAATTTGAATTTGCGTTTTAATTCAGTTAGTTGTGCACGCTTTTCTTCAATTGTGACTAAGAACACGTCCAGTTTGAACTCACCAAGTCTCTCCAAGACTTCGTCTATCTGGGATTGTAAATCCTGCTGAACTTCTTTAACAGCTTCTAAACGCATATTTACTTCCTTAGCAAAATCAATATCCAGCTCATACCTCTCAGATTTGGCATCCTTCAAAAGTTTATTGAGCTTTTCTTTTAAGCGCTCCTTTTTCCCATTAAGAACTGCCATCTCCATCTTCATCTCGAACTGTTCACGCATTTCATCTTCCATTTCTAACGCTTCTAGAAGATCTTCCTCCTCTTCTTCTATATCAAATGGAATATTCTCTTTTTTCTTACCTTTTTCCTCAGGAGGGGCGAGATCACCTGATTCAAATGGTGTAGCATCTTCCTTTGGTTCTTCTTCTTTTGTGGGTTCGTGAGTTGGGAAAACAATAGTTCCTTTCTTCTCTGCTGATTCTTTAATTGTCTTTGAGAAATTGGTTAAGAGGGGTTTACCACAGAAAATACAAAACTTATCTCCTTCGCGGACCGACCTACCACAATGCGGACATGTTTTTTCTGACACATTTAACACTCGGGGTTTTTTAGTATACTTCTCATATGCGGTTTCTGAATTAAAAAATTAGCACAGTCATTTATTATCAGAATAAGGATCAGTATTCAAGAACACGTTTTTGTTCCGTTAATTCCTTCGCTTCTTTCATTGCCTCATCATATATATCAATAGTATATCTCTCATGAAGGGGAGATTTCAATACAATTGCACCAAAATATACTGCCCAGTAAAGAATCCTTGCTAAAACTCGCACTCCCGGAACTACCATCTTAGTTCCCTTATTAAATTCTTCTAGACTATTAGGATCAAATGCACCGAAATATCCCAAAAAGATGTAATATAGCGGTTGAGACACCAAAAAGCCCATCATAAATATCAATATCGTTTTTACAGTGGTAATCTCTCCAAACAATTGGGATGTACCATAAAATACTCCAAATGATAACAGTCCTGAAATCAATGGCGCAATCCAGACTTTCCACCAATAACGTTTGGGACGTATTTTCATTTTATACCGAATGATGATGAACGATATAATATCTTTAGCTAACAATGCTGGATTATATGCCCAAATCACTGCTTTCATACTCTTCATAGCTGGAACTAGAATCAATAATAAAATTAGACGAATTCCTTGCTCTAAAATCCACATCCATGTATTATATTTAACTGCATTTTCATCTTGTTGAAAGACTTTATCGGCGAACCAGCTAGGAGGACCCAAGATACCGTGTAGTAACCATCCCAAAAAGAAAATCTGGGCTCTTTCCCAAGAGGAACCAGAGAACTGGATTATCATAGGTCCGACAACGTATAAAAATCCACCTAAAAAGAATAATAACAAATTTCCCCACCGAAGATTCTGGATATAGACATAATCCCGCAATTTATACTTCTTATTTCCGGTAGCTTCGCTCATCCCAGGTAATGATCCAGTGAAGAAAATACCCACTAGTGATAATATACCTATTATAGTCAAAGTCAATTCGAAATATGCAATCTCACTAGAATAGTCAATAACGTGTCTAGAGACCAGAAAAGTTTGTATTGTCCACACTAATGGAACAAATACATTCCCCAATACCAAAATTACTCCAAATTTCAGTACCTGTTTAAATTCCTTCCATTTGAAATCTATACGGAAAAAAATCCGAGATATTTTCAAATCTTGGGAGAACTTTTTCTTAAATAGAGCAATTCCAAAGGAGAAAGTAAGAAAACCAGCGATCCAAGAGCCCACCATATATCCAAGGGTTGCCCCAAAACTTTCACCAAATTGGGGTATATTCCGGAAGATAAAACGGAATAGCAGAATGCCACCGTATTGTGTGATTAGAACCGCAAAGATGTTCCCCAAGAGTTCTAAGATTTGGTGGAGGTCAAAACGTTGATTTCCCTGAAAGAAAATTGCCATAATAGCTAAAAATCCAGGGAATTGGATCATCGAATGAAATAAGAAAAACCAAGAAAAGTGTGCCAAAGTCGTATTGGGAATAATCCAAAGAGAAATTATAGACACCGTAGCAAATTGACCTACACCTGTAATGAGTTGCCAAAAAGTAAAAATTTGCATGTAACGAATAGCTTTTTTAGGATTGTCAATACGATATTCTGAGAAATATTTAACAACGGAAACGGTCGTTCCTAAATCTAATACTAACCAAATTGCGTCAAATGTCTTAAGTGTGAAATTATAGTTTCCTTGGGCTAAGGGAAATGGATTTATGAATCTGGGAAATACATAAAAAGCCATTATCAACTGAGGTATTCCAAAAATTACAGATATTATAAATGCGGTAAAAAACCCTGATAGTTGTCTGTGAAACCCTACTTCTTCCCAGTCTGTAATTTCTTCTTTTTTCATTTTACGTGGACGGAATAGCTTTTTTCGATTCGACTTTTTCTTAACCTGTCCACCATTTTGATTATTGTTCTCCTCAAATGAAATTTCTGTGAGAGTTTCTCTAGTTTTATTCGAGTGTCTTCGAATCTTTATTATCGCAAACATGGTGAAGAATACTAATAGAGCCATAATACTAGTGAGAATAATTTGAGAGAGTCGATGAGGAACAGGGCTATACTTCCAAGATGCAAAAGATTCAACTTTTTCGGGTTGATTCAGGGTGATCCATGTAAATGAATAAGCGAAATAATTGTAATACGCCCATATTAGAAATTGAATATTATCTTGTCCTTCAAGCCAATAAGTAATGACTCCAACAGTTCCCGCTCCTATATTTTTAGTGAAAACTAATGGATCTAGCGATGTAACGGTACTATCATCTCGAGGACTTTTCACTATCAACGAATCCCCACTAAAACTAGAATCTAACGTTTTCCCAAAGGATGTGTAATTCTCCACAGCGGGACAACTATTCCAGTCGATATTATCTTCTAAAGGGCTAGAACTATTGGTTCCCGAAGATAATGCAACTTCGTTATTAACAGCTACGTTACTACTGTCGTTAGATTCGATGATATCCAGTGATACGAATATATCTGGAGAAGCAGTGATATTGTTTCCACACATAATTATCAGTGCTCCCCCTGCAATAACATATTCTCGTAGGATTGTCCGATTAGCTAATGATAATACTACATCAAGTAAACAAATTAGATCATACTCTAAGAGTAATTCTGAGCCACTGGAGTAACTAGTAAAATTGGTGGAATTCGGAGTTGAATGATTAAGAGAGAAAATTGGATCTAAATCCAAAGCTGTCTGAAATGAATCATCCCTCCAATCTTCCACTGGTTCACTAACATATAAAACGTTGATTTCATCTTCTTGTGCAGAAGACTTGTGACTAGTAAAGAATACTACCGAAATCACACATACAATAATTAAAAGAACTTTAGTTTGTGTGGATATCGATTTTGTTTGCATATGCCTTCTTGCTACTATACTTATTTATCTTTTGTCCGAAAGAATACCCCTCCCTTCAGTTAGGGGATGGATTTCGGAATTAGGAGGTCTTGTATAAATATAATTTCTCTTCAGAATTAATATGGGATATACATTAGAACATGACTCACATTATGTATTCACACCCTCCTATCATTTGGTTTTAGCAGGGAAATACTGAAGGCATCCGTTTTAGATTCAAAAAATCCCACACCCTTCACCCTTAATTACAACATCTCTCTAAAATAGAGTATGCAACTTGTACGACAGATTCAACTGAAAAAAACTCCTTTTTTAGATGAGATAACTCTGTTATCCAAGAATCTGTTTAATGTTGCAACGTATGAGGTTCGACAGCATTTTTTTACTACTAGGAAATGGCTTAGGTATATTAATTTGTGGAATTTGCTTAGAAATCATGATGCCTATACCGAATTGCAAAATAGATGCGGTTCTCACCCGCCCCAGCAAGTTTTGAAACAAATAGATCGGAATTTTAAGAGTTTCTTTCAAGCAATTAAATCTTGGAAGAAAGATCCATCCAAATTTAAGGTGATACCAAAACTTCCCTACTACAAACACAAGAACGGAAAAAACATGGTCTATTTCACTTCCCTACAAGTCAGAAACAAAGATGGTCATGTTTTGCTTAATCAAAAAATGCTAAAATCTGGTTTTCCGAAGATTAAAACCGATATTGAAGACGTTAAAGGAGTGAGGATTGTTCCTTTTTATGACAGATACAATATTGAACTCATATACGACTACGAGCCGACAGACTTACATTTGAATCCAAATAAAGCAATAGGAATTGATTTGGGCTTGGAAAACGTCATAACTGCGTCAGATAACATTGGTGGTAAGCCATTGATTATCAAAGGTGGCGTTTTAAAGAGCATTAATCAGTTCTATAACAAAAAGTTGGCAAAATATAAGGCTATGGCTAAAATCTGTAACAATGCTAATATTACAAACCGAATTTTGAAGATACACCGAAAGAGAAACAACAAAATTCGAGACTTCTTTCATAAGACTTCAAGAAAAACTGTGAACCATTGTGTCGAACACGATATTGGAACGATAGTTATCGGCTACAATGAAGGTTGGAAACAGAATATCAATATTGGTAAGAAAAACAATCAGAATTTTGTATCAGTCCCTTTTCTTAAACTTATACACCAAATTGAATACAAGGCAGAAATGGTCGGCATTACTGTTATTAGGACAAGCGAAGAATTCACTTCTCAAACGTGTAGTTGTTGCGGGATTGTGAAGAAATCCAATCGAAAATACAGAGGGCTATATGTATGTTCCGATTGTGGATCTGTCCTGTACGCTGACGTCAATGCTTCACATAATATTCTTAAAAAAGAAGTTCCCAAGTCCAATTCAAATAGAAGAGGGAATTGGATAGGGAATAGAGGGCTTTTGAACAACCCAATAGTGTTAAAAACCTACTAACAACCTATGAATCCACTTCCTTTAGGGCGTGGCAGTTCAAATCGATAAACTACACAATTTTGAATGGTTCTGAGGGGATCATTGATCCAAACACC
>JAEOSP010000559.1 GCA_016840305.1 Candidatus Hodarchaeota archaeon | reverse complement strand
GAACTAGGAGACGATCAAATCTTTTTTGAATGGTTTGCTGATTTAGAGACTCGCGATAGAATCAAGAAGCGTTTAATACTGTTGGAGAAAGTCAAGCTTGATAATTGAATATCTAAATAAGCTTGAAGAACATTTGAAGGGCATAGATATTTTTGCGGATTACTCTTTTTCTTATAAAATCGATCAGGATGCAGGTACACTAAAGATATGGATCAACGCGTCTTTTCAAGGAGATTCCAGATTTGATGGTTTTGAATTTGTTGTGTTTACGAAGGATTCCTTCCAAAAGGATAAATATCGTTATAATTTTATTTTGAATGATCTTATTGTACGATGGGACAATGCTCCTCATCATTCCGAGATAAAAACCTTTCCTCACCATCTACATATCGATTCAAGGGTGCTAGAATCCCAAGAACCCACTTTAGATTACGTTTTGAGATATATTAAGAAATATCTTTGAAAAAATTCATTTTTTTTATAGCACATATGGAGGTTCGTGTGTAATATCAACGATATCTCTCAAAAAAAAGAAGATTCTAGAAATCAAGCGAACAAGATAAAATTGAAGAAAGATTATTATGTACGGTATAGTCTTACAGATACCTATGAGAAAACAAGTAATTTTGAGTTTCTTGATCACAACCTTTCTTGTCTTACTTGTATTAGTTGCAGTTCCACAGGATGATATGATCCTTAATCTTACTGTGATACTTCTGAGTTACCTTTTTCTTTTTCCAATCATTATTGTTGGAAACCCCTCCTTACAACTAAGATTAGACAAGAAATACACATGGATAGCACCTATTTACACTGTCATTATCCCGTCAATTTTTTTGCTCGTACTCACAGGAGAGATCTTAAATCTTGATAGAATCCTGATATGGTATCTTTTACCAAGCCTTATTTTTCTATCATCTAAGAAAATCAGCGATGTTAAGTATAGAACTATCTTGTACATCCTGGGTGCCATATTATTGTGGATTGGCTTTGATCATCGCTATACTTCAGGTATTTTTGATGCTTTTGAAGATCTGGACTATATAATGAACTCAATCTGGATGGCTTGCATAGGATTTGTAACTTATGGGATAGAGGAGGGTATTCATGTCAAACATAATGATAAGGATAGGGGACTTGTCCCATCAAAATACGCGTCGATTGTAGCAAATAAGATCACCCCCATAGCATCGATCTTCATTATCCCACTAGGGCTAATAACTGGTTTTCTCATCTGGAACCCCCAAGAGTTCGATTTGTTTAATATTATCATAAGTTTCATTGGAATTGCTCTCACAATAGGTTTGCAAGAAGAAATGATTTTTAGGGGTATAATTCTAAAGGAGCTAGATAAACATAGTGAATCTGCCAATTACCAACGAATAGTACTAGTTTTGGTATCTCTCCTCTTTGGATTCACCCATTGGAACAACACAACAAGTGAATATTTTTTGATGTACTTAATTACTGCTACCATTGCAGGAATAGCTTACGGATTATCATATAGAAAGGCTGGTATGTTCTCAGCTATTCTTTCCCATACCTTAATTGATTGGTTCTGGGCACTGTTGTTGAAGAGACCATGATCATGACTAGATTTGTCGGACAAAAATGATCATGTCGGACAAAGGTAATTCTCAGCAGCTTGTTTTTGTTTTCTTTTAAATTTTCCTTCCAATATAACTTAAAATCTAAAAAATAGTTGTTTTGTTTATTCCAACTAAAATTTTGACTTTAATTGGTGATTCGATGAACTTTTGGCTCCGTTAAGTGGAAAAAAAACAGAATTGTATGTAAAAAATCTTCAAAAAAACACTGGTCTTTTTCACAAACTTGGAAGAAACACCGTCCACAGTCAATTATATAGTTATTATCCTCGCGTTTGATGTTATCTCCATTTAACTGACTGATTAATCTATCTATAAGTGCTAAAACATGATGTTCTCCCAGTTGTAACGAATCTTTGAATGCATTATGATATTTTTCAATGCTCCTCATCCCTACTTTTCTACCTAAAGACGGTAGCTCCTCTTGCAAATATTCCTCTTCGGTTATCAAACCATCTTCTATTAAGAAGACTAAAAGATCAATTTTCTTTCCTAATGCTAACAATATCTCATCTGCATCTTCTTGAAAAGTGTAGAAAGTTGTTAAATCTACAATCTCTCTTTTCCAAATAACTTCTGGAAATTTCTTGAAAAATCGTTCGATTAATAGATTTATTTCCTCTTCGCACCACAAAGGGTTGACGTCTGATTCAATAAAGAATACAAAAAGGAGGGGTTGCTCTCGTTTCTTAAAAAACAATGAGACTTTTGACATTTGCAATATATCGATGGCATCGTCCTCTACCTCTGTAGCGTAATTATATAATGCACTAATCAAGCCTGATCGTAGAATTATATCAGTAGAATTTCCTGTTTGATATTTTCGATGAAATAAAACAGTTCCTGATTCATGTATGATCAAAAACTCTCTGATAATCACAGCTGATTCCTCGCAAGGCTGAATAGTCAAGGGTTGCATGAATTCAATTTGTAAACTATTTTTTTTCGGGATTATATTAAGTGTTATATTACTCCTTTTTCATGTATTTCCTCCTTAAAATTTTGATCAGGAGGTATTCAACATTTGGAAGTTGAATCTACCGTGAAAATCGCGAAGAGATTAGGTACTATCTGCAAAATTAACCAGAATTTATCTAAATATTTGAAGAAAAGCTTTGTTCAAATTAACATTATCTATTTCTTAAATGAAATTAATCATTCGGAAACTCCCCAGTTTAAATTTGGTGAGAAACAAGTGTTGGCTGTCTATAATTAGTCTGACATAAGCAATTCGAATGGGTTTTTGACTTTACGGTGGATTTTAATTTTTTTACCAAAGTAATAAAGAATCCACCAACAGGCAGGGCAATAAGAAGTAATATAGTCTACATGTTTAAAATCTTGCATTCTAAGATTAGCAATCTTATCTATGACATCTAATCTGTGCATATACCCGATTCCTCCTCCACAACATTTATGGGGAATATCACTTACGTCATAACCAGAGTCTGAGTAAAGATGTTCAACCTCCTGCTCTACTCCGTGTACACCCCGATACATCAATTGACAAAGATGCTGTATACCTATTGAACCTGTTTTCTTTGTTTCAGCTGGTTTAAGATAGTCTGTTATAAAAATAAGTTCAGCTTCTAATTCATCCTTATAATGATCTTTGAACATGTAGTAGCACGCAGGGCAAGTGCAAATTATCCTTTTATATTCTTTGAAAATTTCCAGATTTTCTTGTTTTGCTTTTTCAAACTCTTTTAATGCTCCAGAAACATAATATGGATATCCACAACAGATTTCCTGTTCTAAAATTGTAAAATCAACCTTTTGTTTTAGTAAATATTTGATAGAATCTTCTGTATACTTGGGTATTCGGATTGTTGAAAGACATCCCATATAGTACAATGTGTCACTCGATTCTGGTAAATCTTCGTGTCTTTTTATTCGCATTTTTCCAGATAAATAAGGTGTACGAGTGTTTTCAAAGTTTTTTATTATTCTATCAAGCCCTTGGATCTCATTACCATCGTTTAAGAACTTATGGTTTAGTTCCATTCTCTCTTCTGATGTTTCACATGCGTTACAATGCACACAATCAAGAAGTTTTAGCTCATCTTCTTGTGTGAAAGAATACTCATCCTTGGTTTTCATAAGATCGTAGATTTTATCATTGTTAAGGAAATTATCTGGATCAACTTCTTCCGTCGGGCAATCAATTCTTTCATATTGTTTCTTGTTATTTTTCATTATTTCCTTGACTCCTGAATAAGGATTTTCTTTTTGCATTGAATATTTGTGACAGTTATTATATCAGAATGATAATACTTGAGTATTATGATATTTTCGCTAAATATTGTTTAGTTGAGGAAGTTCATGAAGAGATAACACAACCATCAAAAATCAACACAGAATACCGCTTAACAGTAATAGAAGGTTCTATATCAAGATAGCTTAATTAATTCTCTATAACGCGCCTTAAGCTGTTGTTTTTGAGTAATAATAGTCTTAAATTCCTTTGATATTCGCTCTTTTTCTGATTTATCAGATGGAATAACTAATATTACTTCTTGTAATCGATCACCCAACGTTGAGATTGTTGCTTGAACAAATGTCTTCGCACGAATTTGCTGTACTACAACAGGCGTGTTCAGGGCCCACAAGAGCAAAAATGGACTAAGAAAATCCCTCTTTAATACACGAATTTTCTTCAGATGACTTTGAATGACAATCCGCTCATCATCTGGAGTAATAAATGCTGTTCTTCCTATTAAGAATGTTCCATCGTTTACTATCAGGATATCACCTCCTTGAATATCCTGACGTTTCTTGTACTGTAAATATACTTCTTCTGAAATTTGTTTGAGAGGTTCAGCATTTATTTCAAGATTGATCAGGTCACTTGTCCGTACAAAGGGAATTTTTCCAGTTCCATAATATTTCGCGCCCACTTCATGACCCCGTTTAATAGAAATGATCTTTTTTTCTTCTAATTCTTTGATAGAAATTAGTTGATAACCTCTTTTTTGATATAATTGTAATTTTCGTTTTATTTCTGGATTATAATATGTTGGTATAAGAATATTATCATGTATCTCGTCTCTTCTTAAAACAAAACCTTGTAAAGAGTATGTAAGTTTCTTACCATCTCTAAATAACTGATAATTCCTTACAACAGTTGGAAAATCGTCATCGATAATGTTATTTCCTTTTTCATCCTTCTCTAACTTGCCAGTTTCATCTAATTTGTATAATTCTTTTCCATTCTTATCATGTCCGACTCTATTAGCTACAGCTACAAAAATTGGATAGGATGTACTTGGAGGGGATATTTTTTCAATGAATAATAGAGAGGTTTTGATATGTGTGTGAGGCATATAGGCTAGATGCCCACAACTGATTATTGCATGAATTTTATAATTTTTGAGCAAATAATCGATTATGTATCTGTCTCTAGGATTACCAAACACACCTTCTGGAAGCACAATACCTAATTTCCCTCCTTTTTTCAGCAATCTGAGACATCGCTCTATAAATAGTATCTGAGGAGGTTGTCTTTCATGCAAATCTGATGTTTTGATCCACTGGTCGTGTTCGTTTTCTTTTGACCATTTATGGCCTAATTCGTATGTTTTTAATAACTCTTGATCTTTAATTGGAATTTTAACACCGAAGGGTGGATTGGTCATTATAATATCAAATGTTTCAAAATCAATATTATTTTGTGTTTCAGAACTCCATTTGTCTGGAATTTCTAAAGAGTTCTCACAGAATACTTTTGAATTTGAAGAATCCAATAAGGCCAGATATAAACGGCTGATTTTTACAAGAAAAGCGTCTTTATCAATTCCAAATAATTTTGCACTTAAATTATGGTTTTCTTCTCTTAAAAGAACGTTAGTAAGAAATCCACCTGTTCCACATGCAGGATCCAGAATCAGATCATTCTCTGAGGGATTTAATATGTTTACTACTGTTGTTACAATATTTTTCGGTGTAAAAAATTGTCCTTGTGATCCCCTTAGCGAAGGAAGCATGACTTGCTCGAAGGCATCTCCAATTGCATCACGTGACGCCTTACTTATTTCATACGATTGTAATTTTTTTACTATAAAATGCAGATTAGGTTCATCAAGAACAAGTTTATCCCCCGATTGTAAGATATCCTCAAATTGAGTTTTCAATTGATTAAATAGTTTATTCAGTCGATCTATAAGTGGTTGTCCAGGGAAATCTATTTGAAAAAGTATTGGTTCATTTTCTTGTGTATTCTTCTCATCTTGAATTTTACTCAGTAATAAATAAATTACTTGCTCAACAAGTTGATTATCACGTGTTATTCCTTTAAAATTCCCCGCGAGATGGTTACGTACATCTTTGAAGATTTCTTTCAGATTTGTTGGCTCTTTCAAATCTTTGCGAAGAATCGTCATTACTCTACCAACAGAATATTTATTATGAATATTTTTCTTAAAATTACACGAGTTAATAAAAAATCTTAATATATAGGAAAATAATTCATTATATGAGATGAAAACTTCGTGGTTTGCATTCCCAGTTGAAATAGAAGCAATTGACTGGCCATGGAAGAGTGATTTTCCTCCTGAAGATGTAGTTCCTTTATTAAATGAATTTTTTCAGTACCCCGCTACATTCGATCTACAATATGAATTCCACGAGGTGACTAGGCCTGATTTTGGGCTTGTTCGATCTATTAAAGTCATTACCCCCGATTTTTCTGAGAATAGGCAGAAAACTGACTATTATGCAATTAGAATATACCAAAAATCAACGATAGAGGATTCAGCTATTGATTTAGCAAAATACCATCAAAATCGTATTAAAAAATTAATAAATGCATTAGAGTCTCATTACCCAAGAACTTATTTTCTTGAATCGACCAAATTTGTCGTTGTACTCCAACCTTTCCTTTTCAGTCCTGTATGTGACTTCACACAAAGTATTGATGTGTTTAATTTATTCAATCTTATTTATCTTAGCTCCAAGGCAAAATTATTGCTTGATTATAACCACAATCACTTCTTACGTGTTAATGAAGAAAAACTGTTTTACGTCGATTCAGATTATATGGGAAACAAATACCCTGACGAACAGAGTGCGTTAGAAGCTAATTTAAACCAAGCGATGATCTTCATAACATATAAAAATGCTAAATATATCGCTAATGCGTTGATAACTCTTTCAAATCAGGGTGAAAGCCTGCAAGAGTATACAAAATTAGTAGTACAGGCTTTAAACAAATTTATTCTACTCTGTAGGAACGATTGGGAGAATACGTCTCCAAAATTACGTGCTAAAATTAATTCATTAGAGCTATCCCTTCAGAGCATTGATATACATTGATAGTTTAGAGATAGACTTCACCCGTTTTTGTCATTCCGAAATTTTGGATGAAGGAGTATGAAACTTTATTCAGATGATATACTTCACAAATTAGCTCATCTACAGAATGTTTGGAAAAGTAAACAGCTGCTTGAGCTGCAAGAAGAAAAGCGATCTTTTTTCTTCGATAACGAGGATCTACACCTAAACCAGCAATGACTCCCTGTTTTCCAACAACTTCTGATTGTTTAATTAAATCTTCTATAGTTAAATATACAAAACCAACTATTTGGCCATACAAAATTGCTACAAAAGTTGATGCGGGATCAAATAATTTGAAATCTTCTAATGAAAGACTTCTATATGGATCAGGAGCCGTGATAAATGATCTATTATAAGCTCGAATAAAATTAATTTCATCTTTCTCTTCAATGGGTCTAATTAGAACTTTTTTTAGAAATTCATCATTCTCGACTACTTCGGATATTTTCTTAATCACTTCATCTGCTTGATCCCAGCTCATTTTTAATACAATATACTTATGTTTTTTCTCTTTAGCTGGTACCTCTGGTGTCTCCTCGTCTTTACGATAGAAATTTCTTCGCAGTTTAACTGATGGACGTTTAGAATGGTCAGATTTCATTTAGATCACTTGTGTTACTATCTTCATAGCTAGTAAGATAAATCCCTCCTTCAGATTACAACAAAGAAGAAAAACCTTAATCCGTACTATAAACACTGCTATTTACTGGTAGAATATCTACTATAGTTCTTAGAAGTAAATTTTTCAATGAATAACTATTTAGAAGTTATTAAAACGCCGATATGGTTCTCGATAGAACATGGTACCGAATAGCGCGGAAGAGAAAAATCAAATAATAGCAATAGATACTCACATTCATCCAATTCGCGGAATTGCGACGGGAGAATCTTTAATAAAAGAAATGGATAAATCTGGAATCTCACAAGCGATTCTATTAGCACTCGACCTGGATCCAGACGCTATAACAATAAATGAGAAACTTCGTGAGGACTTAATAGATGACTTTTATGCTTATTCTTACTTCGTAAATCCTGATCAATTGCTTGATGGAATGAAAAATATTCTGAGTGCTGGCCAAACATCAAATGATCTCGTATCTCAATTATGTCGTAAATATCCTGATCGTTTTCTAGGATTTGGATCTGTTAATCCATCTAAATCAAAGAAATATGTTAAAGAAAAACTTGATGAGATCGAATCACTGGGATTACATGGAATTAAACTCATCTCTACACTACAATTCTTTTTCCCAAATAAAAATAAGAATTTAAGCAGAATCTTCAAGTTTGCCCAAAAAAAGGATTGGACAATCTTGCTTCACTCTGGTAGAGACCCTGGTCCTTTTGAGATACCCACACTTAGACATGTAAAAGCCTCTCATCCAAAATATTGGGCCAAACATCTAAATAAAGTCAAAACAAAAGTAATTTTTGCTCATCTTGGAGGATATGGAGAGGTAGGACTAGGGAACGACGATTGGTTGGATTCAGTTTTAGAACTAGCTAATAAAAACCCCAATATTTATCTTGACACAAGCTCAGTTACTTATGCCTTTAATGATCCAAAAATAGTTACCAAACTGCGAAAACTTGGGTTTAATAGAATTCTATTTGGTTCTGATACTCCTGTTGTTCATGGTACTTCTATGGAACACTCAAAGAATATCATAGCTAAAACCGCTCTTCTTTCTGATAAGGAGAAAAAAATGATTCTCAGAGAGAATGCAATCCGCATTTTCCCTCAATTCGATACTAAGAGGTAATCTTGGAGATTATAGAACTAATGTTTCTAAAAGTGTGTGTTCTTGCAGGATCAAGTAAAGGTAATGCTATCTTTGTCAGAATTAATGATGATCGTATTCTAATTGATGCAGGTATTTCAACTAGAAGACTTGAAAAATTATTAAAAGAAATCAAAGAACCAGATCCCAGTTCCTTAACAGGGATATTAATAACTCATGAGCACCAAGATCATACTAAAGGATTGAAAACGCTAGCGAAAAAGTATCATGTTAAATGCTGGTTAACCTATGAAACATACAACAAGATTCGATCGAAATCGGGACCAATCGATACGGAATTCATCGAGATCTCAGAACAGTTTGAAATTGGAAAAATTAAAGTAATGCCTTTTGAAGTTCAACATGATGCTGTTGATCCTACTGCGTATGTATTGTCTAATGGTAAAACTCGCATTGGAATTTTACTAGATTGTGGTAAATCATCACCGTTTTTATTTGACAATTTTACTAATTTAGATATTCTGGTTATAGAAGCAAATCATTCATTCGATAGGATATTAAGTTCAAGTTACTCAGACTATCTTAAGCAACGAATACTTAGTTCAAAAGGTCACTTATCAAATTGGCACACAGCAGAATTCATTTCTAAGGTTAAACCAAAAATTGCTATTCTTTCCCACATTTCAGAGGAAAATAATTCACCAGAAACAGCTCTTTGTGAAGTTGAAGAATATCTCGCAAACTCTAGCTTGGAAGAATATCCTCTTTTTGTTATCGTAAATCCTACCACACGAAGTGTCGTTGTAAGTAAATGAAAATCAAGCAGTATCTTGAGTGAAGAGGGCTATACTAAACCAGTTTTTTATGCGTCAAATGCAGAGTATTGCTGACGATACATTGCTTGAATACTAACCAATTCACCTTTTGTGAGAGTTAAAATACCTAATTTCTCAGCAAGTTCTCTAGCAGTAGAAGAAAATTGGTTTGCAACAAGCATAACCCTCGCAAGTCCTGGTGTATTACCTTGTAATCGTTCTGCTTCCAAAACACAGTTATAGCCACAAGATCGAGCCCAATCTTTAACAACTACACCGATATTTCCACCGAGTGGAGTATGTGGATCTGTGCTTTCATGAACTAGGTAACTAAAGCTAACGTTCTTATCGTTCTTACCGCGGACACTAACGTTTGATTGATACTTAAACTTTCTAAATCCTAGAAATGATTGCACCAATCCATCTAATTCTTTTTCCAATTTAAACTCAAACCCTATTACAATTTTACGGTAAATTTAACTTGGTATTTTACTTTAAAAGGCTTTATCAATGTACTACATTAGGTATTACCCCAATGTCTTCAAATTCTCAAATTTAACAGTGATTGATTTTTTAAGTCGGTTATAATTAGAAATTTGTTTTTTAAGTCGGCTTTCCCCTTCAATTATCACTAATTATCAAAATTACATTTAACGAATAAAAATCGAGTACTTACTTTAGTAAGATTAGACCTATACCCAACCTATTTGGAATGAAACAAATTACAGCCGTTTTCTTCTATAAAGATACGCGATAAAGAG
>JAEOSP010000558.1 GCA_016840305.1 Candidatus Hodarchaeota archaeon | reverse complement strand
TCTCTCAAGAGTTGGACAACTGAAGCAGGGAGAATCACAGTGTAGAAAGATTTCTTCCATTTTTTTATACCTTCCTTAATTAAGACCCAACTCTAAGTATAACCCTGGGTATATAACGGTAGAGATTCGAGTAATGTCCCACCATTTCCTTAAACAAGTACTAAATTTAGACAAAATAAATCTTATTAAATCGGTAAATGCATATTTTTGACTGACAATGACGGATAATTGGCTTAACAAAATCTATCAAATGGACTGTATCAAAGGTATGAATGAAATTCTTCCAGCTAAATCTATAGATGTCATTGTAACTTCTCCCCCTTACAATATTAATATTGATTACAATAGCTATAATGACAATCGTCCTTTTAATGAATACCTTGATTGGATAGATAATATAGCTCAAGGATGCTTTCAAGTTCTAAAGAACGAAGGATCATTCTTCTTTAACATTGGTGATCGACCATCAGATGAATTACGTTCACTGACTGTTGCCCAAAAGATAACACAACACTTCAAATTACAGAACACCATACATTGGGTGAAATCTATAGCAATTCCTGAAAAAGAGATAAACATTGGTCACTACAAACCTGTGAATTCTCAGCGTTTTTTGAATAATTCCCATGAGTATATTTTCCATTTTACAAAACAGGGAAATGTTGAAGTCGATAAATTAGCAGTTGGAGTTCCCTATGCTGATAAGAGTAATATAGGTCGATGGAAAAAAGCTCAAGAGGATTTGCGAGGAAGAGGAAACCAATGGTTTATTCCATATGAAACTGTGCAAGAGAAGAAAAAACATCCGGCAGCTTTTCCAGTAAAACTTCCTGAAATGTGTATAAAATTGCATGGTATAGCTAAAGGTAAACCACTCACTATACTAGATCCTTTTATGGGGAGTGGAACAACAGCTCTTGCTGCTAAAAAACTAGGATGTAATTACGTGGGATTCGAAATTGATTCAAATTATATAGAATTAGCTAGAGAAGCCTTGAAATCCTAATTTAGTTTTCTAAATTTAATTGATTTTTTCCAAAAAAAACCGGATATACTTAGTGTGCGATAGTCACAACTTGTGACCTCGACTTGAGTTCTAAAATAGTGAATCTGCCTTTTAAATAAGAATGGTATAGTAAACATAAGAACAAAACTCATGGAGTAAGAAAAAAAATGAATAAAAGACAAAAAATTAAGAAACAAATCAAAAAGGAAATCGAGCGAACACGAATGAACATGTTGCTCATAAACGGTCGCTCCTGATTTCATTTTTCTAAAAATAAAAAGGTGATTAAGAAATGTCCGTGGAAAAAATCGAATCCGGTAAAACAGTTGAGCTAGATACAGTGAACAATAATCTTGAGCTTGGTGATGGAGTTACTCTTGTAGCCAAAAAGGGAACTATTGTTGTTAAGGGATCAATCGTTAGCAGAGGCAATATTGAAGTTGAGGGTAACTTAGAAGTTGCCAGCATCAGATGCAAACGAGGTGGTCTTGAAGTTGAAGGTGATTTGAAAGTTGCCAAGTATGTTAAAATTGACAAACGACTTATTGTCGAAGGGTCCTTGATCTGTCCAGAAGTTGGTGTTGGTGGTACTCTTGAAGTCACTGAAGAAATTCAAAGTGATGATGTTAAAGTCGGTGGCTCCGTTAAATTACATGGTAATACTGCAGTTGAAACAATTCAAGTTGGTGGCACTCTAAAAGTAGAGGGTGACAGTAATATTGGAACTATTTCTGTAGGTGGATCTGTTACATTAGAAGGTGAAACTGAGCTAGAATCCCTCAGAGTTGGAGGGACAGGCAGAGTTGATTCAGGTAAAATTGGTACTGTTAAAATTGGTGGATCCTTTAAAGCAGAAGGCGAAGTAGAAGTTGAATCAATTGATGTTGGTGGTTCCGTTAAATTAGAATCAGAATCCAAAGTCGGTCAAGTAAGCGTAGGTGGATCCTTCACAGCTGAATCCGAATTAGAATTTAATAATATTAGAGTAGGTGGAACTGTTACATTAGAGAGTGAAAGCAAAGGTGACACAATTTCTGTTGGTGGTTCGTTTAGAGCTGATAATGATATAGAGCTTGTAGGGAAACTCAAAGTAGGTGGAACTGTTTCTTGTGAAGGCAATATTGTCGTTGATGAGGTATCTGTAGGAGGAACCTATAAATCTCAAAGCACAAAAGCAAAGTACTTTAAGATTGGTCGAAGAGGAACTGTAGTTGGTCCTGTTCAAGCAGATAAGATCGTAATTTCCGCTCGTGCAACTGCTGAAGATTTGTATGGTGGAGAAATCATTCTCGAAGAACGAAGCCGAGCTAAAAACGTCTATGGCGACTCAATTTACATCGAAGAAGGCACTCGAATTCTAGGTGAAATACAATATACTGAGGAAATATCACTCGAACCAAATGTTCACTTGAATTCCGAACCAAAGAAAACCAAAGGTCTCCCAAGACTAGATTAAGTTAATAATTTCTACCAAACCAGGTAGAAATTCTTATTTT
>JAEOSP010000557.1 GCA_016840305.1 Candidatus Hodarchaeota archaeon | reverse complement strand
TAGCTCTTTATTCTTATTTCTACGACGTTTATTTGGACAAAGAATAACAATACCTAGTAATCCAAAGAATAAAATTCCAATGGAAAATGCAGGAGTTGGAAAATCTGTACTCGTTTGAGGTTGGGTTTGAGATTGAGTTTGATAAGTATTGATAACACTTAATTTAGATAAAAAAATATATGTACTCAGGAACCAGCAAACTCCAGTTAATCCCCAGTATAAAGCCAAGAGCTTAGGATTTCCTCCTGAGAGGGTTACAGCTAATGCTGTTGGAGGGATAAGCAGTTCAATGAAATCTTTCGACAATTGTACTACAGGTAATAATGGATCTGCAGAGGCCGTTTCCTCACTTTGAAGTGCTACCCCAATATCTATACTAGGGAGGCCGTCTGAAGGAATCTTAATATTAATTGAACCATCAGAGTTTTCTTCATAGGTTCCAATAGTTGAGATTATTTCACGATTGAAACTAACATCATATTCTCTGTGAGACTCAATAACAAACTCCTTAGTTGCTTGGTTATCATTATCAATTGAAAAACCTATTTTGAATGGCATTAAACCCCATATACATCCATCTGGTAAACTGAAATTAAACCATACTTCATGTATTACTGCTTGTTTACTCTCCAAGGAAACATTATAGATATAATCCTCAGTAATAGGGGAATTGTTGAAGTGTATGAAATGGCTAATGTCATGAATAGTAATTTTGAATTCTTGAGGATCATTTGCACTATTATTAAGAGTAAATTTGATGTACCCTCTTATTGTTCCTTTATCAAGAATAGTTTCATATGTACAAAATTCATTTCCTTCTAATAGTGAACCTCGCGAGATAGGAGTTTTATCCATATTGACGTAACTAGCATAAACCCATACCCATTCTTTCTTTGTATCAGTTATTTTAAATTCTGGATCTTCTGGTTTGACTAAGTCTACATCAAAAGTATGGACAGATGATAGAAGATCTGAAGCTGAAATCTCATACCATAAGCTTAATGTGATGGCTATTGCCTCATTGGGAGCTAAAGTGACATTATTAGTTACCTGATGCGTTCCATCATATCCATCACCTCTAAATGACAAATTATCTGCTGTTACGATATATGTAAAATTTTCCTCAATATCTCTGGGATTCTTAATTTTAATAATCAAATCAATTTCTTCTAAAATAGAGATAAAGCGCTTTTCAAGGGAAATGGCTAAAGTTTCATTTGTAAAATCAGAGGAAGGAGGTTCTGTAAACTCATCATGTATTTTAACCCAGAATAATTTGGTAAGGATTCCGTATGCGGACCTATCTTCATTGAAAACAATAAAGATGTTATTATTCCCTTGTATCAGGACGTTACTGTTGAAAATAATATCTGTTTCTTCACTTTCACCTCTACTAGGGGAAGTAAAACTACCCACTAAATGATCATTAATGAAAACGTCGTAAGAACCTTGTTGGTACCATGTACGTGTGTTAGGAGTAGTCATACTCATTGTGACAACAACTGGACCAGTTGGTATCAGTCCAGTAATCGGGAAATCAAAAATTTCTACTCCAGTTTTTCCCCAACCATTGCATAAAAGTTCACAACAATATCCAGGTTCCAACCATTCGTGAGATGATCCTCCCCAATAGTATCCATCCCGGCCTTGACCAATAGGATCAACTAATCTTTCATAATTAGTCCGTAGATATTGAGTCCAACTGACATAGGTAGATAAACTTGAAACTTTGTCACTAAAATTATATTGATACTCAAAATCAGAAGCCTGATCTGCAATCACTCCATAGGATATGGATGATGATAATACAATTACACAAAATATTAGAGTCGCGATTATCTGTAATTTCACTTTTCTCATTCGATTCCCCACTTAGTAATGGCTCTTTAATTTTATAAATTTATGGATGATAATAAGAGGTAATTCTTGACGTAAATCCTTCCAAATGAAACTCAAGTCATAGATGCAGGGAGAAAAATTGACCCTTATAGAAGAAGAAGCTGTGATCAGTTACATTACTAAGAATCGGGATACGTAAGGAGAAAATAACTATTCAGTTTTATAGTATTGAAAATAAGAAGAGTTTTACCTTCTGACATAAGAACAGATAGTTTTGCTATAAATCAACACCCACTCTAGTGACTGTCTCCTTAAGGCTATTAATTCTAATTAAACGAGAGGACTGAAAATTTCCACTTCTTTTTATCATAAAAGCCCTTTTGCGGTAATAGAAATATCACCAATTTTAGTATTAGCATTTTGAATAATTTCGATTTTCC
>JAEOSP010000556.1 GCA_016840305.1 Candidatus Hodarchaeota archaeon | reverse complement strand
GAATTAAAGAAAACAAAACATATAGCGTAAATATCCCTTCAATAAGGTTAGTACAGAAAACTGATTATTGTGGTACCGTTTCGGGACATAAAGCTGATAAATCAGGAGTTTTCTAATCTTTCTATGGAGACCTGAAATCAGCCCCGATGATAAAGGAATGTCCCATAAACTTTGAATGTAAAGTTATTAGATACATTTCTAACATAACTTCTGAAGTAGACATGTTTATTGCAGAGATAGTTGAAGTTTATGTGGGAAAACAGTATCTAACTGAAATGAATGAAGTAAACATAACAAAAGTTACCCCAATATTAATAGGATCTGACAGGAACTATTGGGTTTTAGGAAATCACGTCGCAGAAGCATTTAGTGAAGGAAAAAATTTTAAGAAATAGGATTGTGTTGATGTCGCAAAATTTCGGTTTGAAGACGTTTTAAACATCCTCAAATTCAATAGAGAGAGGTTTACTTTATATAGGATAAGATGTCTTAAACAAGGTATTAGGAGTAGTGCGGAAATGAAAATTAAATTTGGAAGATTTATAAAAATCCTTTTCTTTTCTTCCGTGATTTTACTAAGCTTAACCAATTATTACCAGAATTCGACAGTAAAAGGAAATCTTGTTGATAAATGGGATTTTATACCATATACTGAATTCGGTATGCCAGCGATCGGTGATGTTAACAATGATGGACAGAATGAAATTATTGGGTGCAGTGATGACAATAAGGTTTATTGCGTAAATGGGACAACAGGGACGGAAATTTGGAATTATACTCTTCCGATAGGAGATTTAGCTTTGTCCATTCCTCCTGTACTATCAGATCTTGATAATGATAACTTTCTTGAGATATTTGTTAGCTCTTCCTCTAATTACAGAATTTATTGTCTTAATGGCCGTAATGGTACTCAAAGATGGAATAAATCAATATCCGATACAATTTTAGGGATTTCAGTTGGGGACGCAGATAATGATGGATATGATGATGTAGTGGTAAACTGTCCTTACTTATTAACCTGTCTTGATGGTGAAGCTGGATTAGTGATTTGGTCTAATTCGTCATTTAATGGTTTCGGCGATTTTTCATGTCTTGGGGATATTGATACTGATACTGAACTAGAGGTCATTGTACTAAGGGACAATGCATTACAATGTATTGATGGGAAGACAGGAATAATTGAATGGAATCTTCCAGTGGATGGCATTTATTTTCGAAACCGACCAATTATTGGAGATGTTGACGGGGATGGGGAGCTAGAAATACTGATAAATTATTATAATTACAGTCGGTCGACCATAGGTGAATTAGCCTGCGTTTCTAACAATGGAACTATTGAATGGATATCATTAAATGATCAGCCGAGTCTTTTCAATGAAGTTGTACTAGCTGATGTCGATAAAGACAATCAAATTGAGATCATTGTCTTGAGACGTGAGGATTATTTTAATGAAACATATTTTTTATCAATTGTAGACGGGAAAGATGGGACAATAGAAAAAACTGACGTGATAGGTGATTATAATCGACAAGATGCCTATTCACTAGTAGTAGATATCGATAATGACGGTAGATTTGAAATCATTATTACGATGAATGATCCTTCTTTCATGTCTTCTGAGTTAGTGATCTACGAGTATGATCAGTATTACGAGACTGAAGATCATTATAGAAAACTACAAACTACAATTAGTATACCCGCAAATGAGTACAGCCACTTTGTAGCGGGAGATGTAGATGATGATGGTTTGTTAGAACTAGTTAATGGCGGTACTGTTGGTATTTTTTGCCAAGATTCACCTGGTTTCGTTTGGAGTATACCAGGACCTTGGCCTTGTATAGGTGGTTCTTCACATCACACTGGCTGTGTAGTAGATAATGATAGTGATTTTCTGCCAGATTCATTAGAAATTACAATTGGGTTGAACGTCACAAGTAATGATACTGATGGAGACAATTTACCTGATAATTGGGAAGTTAATTCAAATATTAATCCATTTGTGAATTCCTCTCTTGATGATTCTGATAATGATGGCTTATTAGACCCAGAAGAGTTCCTTTACCATACTCATCCAAGAACCAATGATACTGACAATGATTTGTTAATGGATGGTTTTGAAATATCAAATGGCTTAAATCCATTATCTCCAGATTCCGATTCAGATACTATGTATGATGGGTGGGAATTAGCTAATGGACTCGATCCATTAAATGATTCTGATGCAGATTACGATTATGATAATGATAAACTAAGTAACGCACTGGAATTTGTTCATAAAACTAATATTAGTGATGCCGATACTGATAATGATATAATGACGGATGGATACGAAGTAAGATGTTCTTTAGATCCCATAGATGATACTGATCAAAATTCAGACAAGGATTCTGATGGATTGACTAATCTAGAGGAGTATTTTCTGAACACAAGCGCAAATAATACTGATACAGATAATGATACACTATCAGATTTTTGGGAAGTATCGAACACATTAGATCCATTAAATTCATCAGATGCGTTTGATGATTTGGACGGTGATGGTCTTAGTAATATTGAGGAATTTACTATCGGTACAAATGTAACCAATGCTGATACGGATTACGATCTAATATTTGATGGTTGGGAAATTAATTTTGGATTTGATCCCCATTCTCCTGCAGATGCAAATCAAGACTTAGATTTTGATACATTATCTAATCAAGAAGAGTTTCTTGCTGGTAGTAATCCATTTAGGGTTGATTCGGATAATGATAACTACTTAGATCCATACGAGGTATTACATGGTACCAATCCAGCTGATCCTAATGATTATCCTCAAAAGAGTACAACTGATACGGATAACGATGGACTATCTGATATAGAAGAAAGCTATTACGGGACAAATATTACCAATATAGACACTGATGGTGATAATCTAATTGACAGCTATGAAGTGAAAATTGGTACAAATCCTACAAAAGAGGATAGTGATGGAGATGGTTATAATGATTTCATTGAAGTGGTTACTGGTACTAATCCAATGAACTCTAATGAATATCCTGGAAGAAATGAAGAAATAACAACATCTACCAGTACTTCTATCAATTCAACTGAACAATCGACGGTATTCCCGTCTCTTAGTATATTAATTGTATATTTATTACTAACCATCACGTTTTACAAAAAACGAGGACATTAAGTTACGATTTTCGTGAGAAAACGGTTTTTTTACATAGCTATTTAGATATCGATGTATACTAGAGAATAGAGTTCAAGTAAGAGTTACAATTTCTAGGTGTGCTATCAGGAACTCCAGACAACAGAGATTGAAAATTTTTACAGTTCTGATGATTAAATTATTCTTCAATTTTCTGAATTACTTATTCTCTTTAAATACCATTGAAGTTACTAATTTTGCTAAAGAAGGCGGAGACTTTTTTATGCTTAATACGTTTATTAAATTAACAAATAACAATAAAAAATCCTTTAACAAGTTAAAATTCATTTTTATGATTTTTCTTCTACTTGGGATGAATGGTTGGGTTTTTGAACAAGAAACGCTTTCTGGTTCAAAAAATAATTTTACTACTATACAAATACCGTCCCTTAGCTCACCTTTGGGAGAGTTAGAAGAGGAAAATCCTGATACTGATGTTTCATTGATCCAAAATGAGAATTCTAATGAATATACACACATTTCTCATATTGAGGATGAATTAAGTTCTCCTTCTGTCGAATCAAAGATAATGGCTCCTGATTCTCAAACGAAGGACGCATTATGGTATTATGATAATTTCACTCCCGAACAACGTTTGAATGTTAGGAAAGCAATTGATTACGCAATTCCTCGAGATCTAATCATTGAGAATAGTTATCAGTTAATTGGGATAAAAAAAATTGATTATCCTTACAAAGACCTATCATTTATTTTGTAAAATCGCTAAATAACTTCTCAGCATTACGGAAGAATAATTTTTCATAAAAGAGCGGATCCATACCGCGTTGTAACCATCCTTGAATACTATTTTGATATTCATAAGGAATATTGGGAAAATCACTCCCAAAGAGGATTCGATCAGAAATTTCATACAGTTTGTCATTATCAAAAGAAGATAATCCATCATCAAAGGCAGGATTATTTTTCACACCTATCATAGCTGTATCGAAGTATAGATTTGGAAATTCATCAGTTAAGGCCCACATTTCTTCATATTCAGTAGCCCCAAGATGAGGAACAATTACTTTCATGTCTGGATATTTTTCCATGAAAAGTTTAAAATGTTTTATTCCAACATATGGACATTCTATTTCTATTCCAGGATTATAATTAGAATACTTCGGCCCTGTACCTATATGCACAATTAAAACCTTATTATATTCAAGGATCATTTCATAAACGGGATCCATCCGCTTATCCCAGATATGAAAATCTGTTACCATTAGCTGTAGCTTAATCCCTGCAAAACCTAATTCTTCAAAGAGACGTACCATTTCTTCAGAATTATCTCGATCATCTGGGTGGATAGTCCCTACAGGTATAGCAATTCCTTTTCTATTTGAGGCTGAACAAAAATTGAATGTCCAATCATTAAGAGATTGTGCAATTCCTTTCTTATGTGCATAATTCAAGACCAATAAATGGTTAACATTATATTCTATCTTTAGAAAATCGATAAGTTTCTCTGGAGTTTCTTTTCTATAAATTGGCCAGTAATATCTTTCAAAATAATTCCATATCTTTGTTAAGAGCTGTTCTGGAAAAAAATGAGTATGAACATCGAAAAGACAAAATTTTTTCAACTCTAACCACCATAAATTATTTATCGGAATTATTAAGAATTGTAATATGCTTTCTCGTGTAACATAACTAAGCAGGAATAGAAATTGTGAAACAGGTCCCTTTCTTCTCTTGTGTTAATACTTCCATAGTTCCATTATGTGAAGAGATTATTGACTTAACTATATACAATCCCAGTCCAGTACCTCTTTGAGAGAATTCGGTCGGCATATGAGAAAATGGTTGAAATAACTGGAATAATTGCTGATTAGGAATCCCAGTACCGTAGTCTTGAATACTAAAAACTAATTTACCGTTTTGTATTCGAAAGTTTATTGACACTAACTTATCATCAGCTGAATTCTTTATTGCATTGTCCACTAAATTTTCTAGCACTTGATTTATTCTATCGCTATCTATTTTTACTTGATTATACTCATTCAGATTAATCTCGTCTACTAAAACCAATCGATTTGGATGCAATATCTTTATCTGATTCTTAAATTGGTTAATGAAATCATTTAGATTTATATTCTTAATATTCACACTAAAAACATTTGCCTGTATTGCATTTAAATCATGTACAGATTGTGCTAACTGTATTAAGCGATTAATTGTACGATCCATTGCTTTATGAATTTCGGATACCGAACTATCCTGTTCTGAGCTATTCGCTTGTAATATTTCAAGATAACCATTCAAAATTGCTAGAGGGGTTCTCAATTCATGTGCAGTAATACCAATGAAGCGCTCTTGAAGTTTCTGGTATTTTTTTTCCTCAGAAATATCAGAGATGATTCCAAAAGAACCTATCATTTTCTTATCTTCATTATAAAGAATTGTACCAGAAATTTGCGTGTGTAATGTCAACCCATTCTTTGTCAAAAATTTCAATTCATACGTTGATCCTGGGATTTCCTCTGTTAAGCGCTGTTTACTTATTTTCAGAAAATATTCCACAGATTCTGGAGCTAAGAATTCTATAACTTCTCGTCCCAATAATTCACTTTCTGAGTAACCTAACATTTTTAATAATGTTGGATTTACGTGAATAGTTCGATTTGCTTTATCAGTAACCCAAACACCCTCTCTCATTGTTTGAACTAATGATCTGTATTTTCTTTCTGATTCTTTCAGTGCTTCTACATTAAGAAATTCTTGTGTGACATCTCGTAATATAGTTACTATATATAATACCTTTCCAGTAGCCTCATTTAAAATTGGGATTCTTTGTATATTATAATAGTCCTCTTTTGTAACTCCAGTTCGTTCATCAATAGACATCCCCTTTCCAGTTTTGAATATTTTCTTATACTCATTTAAAGGCCTTTCTGACAAGAAAGGAAATACTTCGTCTAATCTCTTTCCAACAGCGTTGGTTCCATAACCAAAACCTGCAGACCATTCTTCAAAAGCTCTATTGAACAAAACGACTCGAAAATCCCTATCAATTATATGTACAGGTTCGATCATAGAGCTTAAAACTGAAATGAGTTCTGGAGCTAATGAATCTTCATCCATTTACTATCAGAAGATGATACTTGTTCATCATTAATAATTACTCTGATTTATTTCTAAAATTCACAGATTTTTGTTTCGATAATCGTCTAAAGTATCATAATAAAGAATAAGAAAGGGGGTCTATATCATATCAAGGTAAGCGAGGTATAAGCATTGGTACGTGTAGCTGGAATTCAGATTGCTCCTGTGTTTTTAAATAGTAAAAAAACTTTTGATAAATTATCAGGTTATATCAGAGAAGCTCATGATAATGAGGCTAAATTAGTATCGTGGGGAGAGACATTAATACCTGGATATCCATTTTGGCTTGGAGCTTCAGGAGCAGCAAAATGGAATGATTCCGATCAAAAGAAAACATTCAGTACATACTGGCGGGAAGCCATTGATTTAACTAATAGCATTATAATCTCAGATATGAAAAAATTAGCTAAAGAATTAAAAATCATGATGATGGGAGGTATTGCTGAAAAATCTAGTGGTTCTACATATGCTACTCTAATTACGATTAATGAAGAAGGAAAATTAAGCAATCGTCATAGGAAGATGAAACCAACTTCTGCTGAAAGATTGGTGTGGGCTGATGGTGACGGATTAGGACTTAATACCGTTCCGTTTCAAGGATATAAAATTGGTGGCTTGAATTGTTGGGAAAATTGGATTCCTTATGCTCGCGCATCCCTCCATAAACAAAATGAGTTACTTCATGTAGCTGTATGGCCAGGAAATGATGTTGTTACGCGAGATATAACCAAATTCATCGCTATGGAAGGTCGTTATTGGGTTCTTTCAGTTTCTGGAATTATAAGGACTGAAGATCTGATTCATTTATCTGAAAAAGACTTTCCTGTTAGAAAACTTCTAAATTTGGAGGAAAAAAAAGGGAAATTTTGGCAAAACGGTGGATCAGTTATTGCTGACCCAAAAGGTAATTATTTAGATAAACCGTTAAAGGAGAAGGAAGGAATTATCTACGCTGACATAGATTTCTTAACCGCGATCGAAGAAAGGCAGAATTTTGATTATAGTGGCCATTATTCAAGGTTTGACATTTTCAATGACCCTTTGAAAAATCGATAAAGAGCTAGAAAAATTAGTTATTTTTTCAAAGAAATTACCTTAACCAATGGATATTATCTTATGGGGAGGAAGGAAAGAAAAATATAGATCTATTAGAGCACTGGTATCCCTGTACTGACTTATTTCAGAAGAATCAATATTTGGTCCAAATTTATTATAAAAACTCTTTGCAAATTCTTTTACTGCAGATTTTATTAGAACTGAAGCTTTATCAGCAATAGCAAAGACAACTATGTCCTTATGGGCTTCAAAAATGAAAATATAATTATCCGTCTCAATTGAAATGATTCTTTCAGTATCGTGAATTACTGATTGAACAAATTGAAAATTAGCGGTTATTAAATGTGGTATGAGTATATTTGAATCTGGACCAGTTTGTTTAGTTTGAAATAAAGCATCAAAAATTGACAATCCAATATTCATATTAAGGATGGACAATCGGTATACATTAAAAGGCAAAACT
>JAEOSP010000555.1 GCA_016840305.1 Candidatus Hodarchaeota archaeon | reverse complement strand
TCGGAGCAGTTGCTAAGAATAAATTATCTGCAACAATTATGCGACCTCCTAATATTATGGGTTTACGTGATACAACGCATATGGCAAAAATCTGCGAAGCTATACAAAAAAGGAAGTTTCCTCTAATTAATCATGGAAAAGCCATTCAAACTTGGCTAGCCGGTGAGGATTTAGCTCGGGCGTCTATTCTTGCAATAAAAAACCGGGAAATCTCTAGTGGGAAAATTTACAATCTGAAATCGTTCGAAATCACTGTGAAAGAATTGTACTCTGCAATTAATGAAGTATTAAAAACCTCATTCCCTCCAAAAGCTTATAATTACTATTTTGCCTATACTATTGGTATTATGGGTGAAATTATTGGAAAAATTAGAGGAAAGCCATCAACCCTAAATCGCTATCGTGTATTAAAATTTGCTAGAGATCGACTTTTTGATGACACTAAAATTCGTGAAGAGCTTGGATATCATCCAATATGCACAGCAGAAGAAACTATCAATAAAACAGTTGACTGGTTATTAAGAGAAGGTGTTATAAACATACCTTTACAAAATGAAAAAACTACTAAAGAAAATTAAAACTGTACTCCACCACAGGGTCCATCTTGTGTATTTTCGTGCTTTAATTGCATTATCTGGTGAAGGGTTTTTTATCATCATAACCAATGTATAAGAAATTAGTAGTACTACAAGAAAATACCCTACAATGAATACAAAGTTACCTCTGAAACCAAAGAACATCAATGATGAACCACTAAGAATACTGATCAGATATACAATAGATGAAAGCCAAACCGCATTCTTTGTCCCCAGTACTATAGGAACAGATTTTTTTCCAGTAGCAAGGTCTCCTTCGAGGTCCATAATGTCTTTCAAGATTTCTCTACCAAGAGCAAGGAATAAAATAAAACTAGAGGTAATTATTAGATTTAAGAAAACCCATTCTGACATAAAACCAAAGAATAAAGCTCCCATTGCAAAAGGTGCTACATACCCTGTACTAACCCAGATATTGCCTAACAAACCATAATTCTTTATACCAAGATTATAGAATACACCAAGAAAAATAAAGAAGATTACTATTGGGATTAACAATATCGATATTCTATATACTACTACAACTACACAAGTAATCACTAAAGCCATAACATATGTAAGAATGGCTAAACGGAAGGCAAATTGAGGCGTAATCAAACCTTTTACCAGTGGTCTATCCAGTCTTTGATTTGTTATATCACTTGTATAGTCATAGTAATCGTTTATAGTATGATTACCAGCAATCAGCAAAAAAGGAATAGTTAATCCAAGACATATTCCCTCAAAAGGGAGAATCGGGTTTTTTACAATGAAATTAACAATAGAGATTGATGTATTAGTGATATTATCTTCTACAAGCAAATTCCACCTATAAATGCAGTAGGCAGAGATAAAAACTACAATAGAACTTAAGAAACATAATGTAATTCTGAATAATGCAATTATGTCCTGTAAATAATTTACAATTGACGTTTTTGAAATAGGCCTTAACCATCCTTATTCAGAGTCAAGTTTCAAAATATTTGATACTCGATTGACCCCATGATTCGATTGCTGTTTTTAATTCTTTGAATTTACCATCATTATTTTCTAAATATTCTTCTAAATCCTCTAATGCCTCTTCTAAATTAGTAACACTAATATCTATAACTTGACGAAATGCTCTGGCTCCAGATTTTGTACCTTTAGGGTGAGAATGTATTCCAACACCAGCACCAATAACTATGTCTAATCCTAAATCTTTGATCATTCTTAGTGTAATATAAGGAGTCACCCCCCCTGCAGGCATTGGAAATACAGTTTTAAGTGGTCCAAAGGGAAATCTAAGTGCTTTAGCGCATGATAGATATTTATCTTTTAGAAATGGTGCCTTTCCATATACTGAAGGATAAACTAATATATCTAATCCAGCTAAACGGGCAAACTTACCCATTATTAAGAAAGAAGAAATTCCTGACATATTTGATTCATAATAAACACCTGCAAAGTCCATATGACCAATAATTGGTACATTAAACGAAGGATCGTTCGCTAAAACGCGAACAACTGGTAAACCTACTGTCAGATAGTTTACCATTAGTCCATTTGCTCCGTTATCGATTGCTAACTGGGAATTTTCAATTATTTTATCAGGTTCATCAGTTACATTTACTAGATAGATGGTATTTTCTCCAGTTTCCTCTTTAACTGTGTCAACATATTCCATATATGCAGTTACGCGTTGTTCTAGGGGTAAATACTTGATGTTCCCTGCCATACTCTCGTCATCCTTTATCAAATCGGCTCCTCCGAGAGCTGCTTCCTTAAATAATAATTTTCCGTCATCTAAAGAGTATGCATGGTTGATATTTGCCAAGAGAGGGCGTTTTTTCACTCCAAGCTGCTTACGTATCCCATCAATTCCAAATTTAGGCCCTTGAAATTGAGAAAGAAAACTTTTCGGAAATTGAGCATCTAAAAGCTTTATTTTTCCTCCTAATGAGATGTTACCCATCAGGGTTGTCAATAATAGAGGAATTTGATTTTCTAAGCCTTCTAGGGGGTAAGCGATCTGATAAATATACTGTCTTTCACGTTGATCACTAGGAATTGCTATTTCTGCGGGAGGAACTTCATACACGCCAATTACTTTAGCAGAAAAACGTTTAAGTATGTCTTTTTCATCAGAATTTGCAGGAAGAAAGGATCCAATTGATTGTTCCTTGACAATCACCTTTCCCATTAACCATGGATCTAAATTACTACTAAAAGCTGCATAATATGTTCCAATGACATATTCATCATGATCTATTGACTCTTGAAGACCTTCAGGTAGAAATCCCCATTCTTGATCTGAGTAAGAGTCAATTCGTCTCTTTTTTTCCATGAAAAACCATCTCTATTTAGTAATTACCTTAAGCTAAATATCTTTTTTGTTAGGAATTTACATTTCGAAGTCAGAGGATGCCATGATCATTTTTGTCCGACAAAGCTGAATTGCTCGTATTCACCGACCTCTCTCTGTTAAAACCTTAAATATTCTCCCTTCTCATTCATTACAAAGAGAGGTGATGAGAAAAAAATTTGACTCTGCAGAGGTCTGATTCTCTTGTAACTACGTTAGACGAGTTACCCGTCAAAGGCAAGTGAAGAAAGACTTTTAAAAAATGAGAGGTATTGGTGTTGGCGATATTAGATGAAGAGCTATTCAAGTAGTCCTAAAGGTCGGTTCAAGTTCTTCTTGTTCTGTCCTGCTGGATAGGGGATGTGTGACTCATCCCGTTGTGACCTGAAAAAGCAATTTTTTTTGTCCGACAAATCTAGTCATGTTGAATATTAAAATTCTTCTTAATTTTACTTCAATCAATGGATAATAAATCTTTCAAAAGTAGATTTCTTCTGACCATTAGGGGGCTTTTTTTGTTTTCACAATTGTTATCGAACAGCTGATTTTCAGAAAGATTGGCAGAATCGGAATAAATTTCCTTGAAATTAACTTTCTTTTTTTACGCGCACCTCAGACTATAATTAGGGACTAACTAACAAAAATAACTGCTAAATATGTGTTATTTAAGAAATCACTAAGAATTAAACAAAAATTAAAAGCTAAATTTTTATAGATCTTGTTGAGTATCAAATTGGGTTATAGCCATCGA
>JAEOSP010000554.1 GCA_016840305.1 Candidatus Hodarchaeota archaeon | reverse complement strand
ATTATTCAACGGATAGTGAAAATTGGACAATTATTGATAACGATCCAATCCCAGAGAATAATTATTATGAAATCTTGTGGGATACCACATCCGTAAAAGATGGTCATTATTGGGTTAAAGCCTTCGTCAACGACACTACAAATCTTTCAGCTTCAAATATATCTGGAAAAATTCTAATACACAACAGTGATAAAAACCCACCAATTTTAAAAATTACGCATCCGAACAATTATGAGGAGTTAAGGCTGAATGTAATGTTGGAAGCTGATGTTTTTGATATTGATGGCAATCTTGATAATGACGGAGTAAAATTTTATTATTCTTCCGATAAAATTGATTGGATTTATATCGGTAATCAACCCACACCTGAGATATCTAACGAAAATCATTATATCTTAATTTGGAATACGATTAACACACCCGATGGCAGATATTGGTTGAATGCCTCTGCGAACGATACAACTGACTTAACTGGCTGGGATCATTCCGATGAGCCATTTTTCATTCACAACAACTTGTACACTGCACCTATAGTAGATGTAATTTATCCTAATGGCGGTGAAATACTTTCTGGTGATATTACAATAACTGCAGGTGCTGGCGATTTAGAAGAAAACATTGATGGTAAAGGTGTGAGTTTCTATTATTCTTCTGATAAGGAAAATTGGACATTGATAAGTTACATGCCGTTTCCGGACTCTTCGACCCCTATCAAGTCGATTATGTATCCATATTCAATAGAATGGGATACGACAACAGTTCAAGATGGATTTTATTGGTTGAAAGCTACGGCAACCGACACTGATGATCAGACTGGTGAAGATTTCTCTGACGGGCAGTTTTTAATACACAATGGTTATCAAAATGCGCCAATTGTTAATGTGATATACCCCAATGGTGGCGAGGAGCTTAAAAGTACAATATCACTTCAAACCTCGGGATTCGATCTCGATAATGATATTGATGAGGTTGGGGTAAAGTTCTATTACTCATCTGACAATAGAAAAACATGGAACTTGATTGGTAATGACTCTACTGGAAAGGAGATTGAAAACAATCTATTTTTTAAACTATATGAATTATCTTGGGATACGACCACAGTCCAAGATGGAATATATTGGTTAAAAGCAGAAGCCACAGACCTTACCGATTTAATAGGTTCTGATAGGTCAGACGGTTCGTTTATAATTCACAACACAAACCTGAACCCGCCAAAAGTCAGAATAATAAATCCAATTGAAAATGACACTGTAAATTCAACAATCGAGATTCAAGTGGAAGTCATTGATTTGGAAAATGATATCAAAATAGTGCAATTTTACTATTCCCCAGATAATAAAACTTGGACCTTGATTGATACTGAAACGGACCCAATAGATTTAGCAAATAATATCTATAGTATTAATTGGAATACTCAAGATCTTTATGATGGAATGTATTGGATTAAAATTGTAGCCGTTGATAATGAATTGCTAGAGGGCATTGGTTATTCAGGTAGAGTTTTTGTGAATAATGGCAATGTCGAGACCAAGGGTGAAGATACTGAGGATACACTAACTGAGTTGTGGTGGTTTTGGGTTATTTTAATCATTATAATAGTCATTATTTGTCTAATGGCAATTGTATTGCAAAGAAAGCGTAAGGCTAAGAAATTAGAAAAGGCTATAGCCACACTTGCGCCAGAGGCAATCCCCCAAAAACCCGCACCTGCATCAACCATTGGTGTTATACAGCCACAAGCTATTGCTGGCTCAACACCTCAACAAGTAGCCAGGCCAGAACTGACGACCCTAGCACCACAACCTTTGCTGCCAAGTGCCACAACTCCAGAGGGTAGTGATAGCGTTGGGATGGATTACCGGCAGCAACTCACAACCTGGAAGAATCACGGCTATGATGTTAATAGACTCGAGGCATTAATGAGTACTGATATGAACCAGTTCTGGAAGACATTCCCGATTTTCAAAACCAATATAGAAAAACTCCAACAACTTAAGAGCCGCTTTAATGTTCTGGATAGAACTGGGTTTGAAGTCGAAGCAGAATCAATTCAAATGAAATTACACAATCCGGATCTGGCTTTAGCTGTTGAGAATGAGGTATTGGCACTCGAAAACAAAATTGATCAAAAGAAAAAGTCAGAAGCAGTTATGCAAGAGACAGCTGCAGTTTCAACAGAAGAAAAGGTAACAGCAAAATTCGATGGATTTTTACCTAAGGAACAAGAACCGGAAGGAGACGAGAAAGCTGAACCAAAAACCGAACAGGCACAAAAAGAGGAGATAACGACAGAAAAAGAAAAGGAAGAAGATTTGAATGAAGCAGAAGCCGAAACCTCTACGGAAAATGATGGTCTTAAAGAAGATAGTGGTGAAGAAGGGAAAGAAGAATAAGAAATTATCCTTTTAATT
>JAEOSP010000553.1 GCA_016840305.1 Candidatus Hodarchaeota archaeon | reverse complement strand
TTTTTTCAAAAATAGATAAATTTGTTCAAAAAATATTTGAAAATTAACTGTTTTTTCGTTATCTATCTATTGTAATTTTTTTTGTTTTTATAAAATCCTCGATTTCTTCTATACTAATAATCGCAAAATCACCAGGAATTGAAAATTTCAACGCGGACATAGCCTCAGCATATTGTAATCCTTTTGCAAGGTCATTTTTAAGATACCCATAAATTATCCCACCCGCAAAAGCATCACCTGCACCAATTCTATCAATTAAATTGGGACGATTTCCAGTCCCTATTAAAATTTTTCCAGTTTCATCAAGAATTAACGGTGATTCTGGACCTCTGGTAAGAGCAATGACTTTTGGTTTGAATTCATTCATAATTTTTTTAGCCTTTTCCTTAAAATCGCCTTTATAGCTAAATATGAGATCTATGTCATTTTCTGAACTTATTATTATATCTATTTTGCTTAAAATCGATTCCAACTTTTTTCTTGCTTCTGATGTAGTCCATAATTTTGATCTATAATTAATATCAAATGATGTTATGATTTTTTTTGATTTACAGAAATCTAGGATGGAATTTACTACTTCATTACAAGAATTACTTAATGCTACGGTTATTCCAGAAGTGTGAAATAATTTTGTTCCTTCTAAATATTTCCAATCTATTTCATTCTTTGTAATATTTGAAATGGCTGAATTTTTTCTATCGTAAATCACTTTAGACGGTCTTGGTTTACTGCCAAATTCTAAAAAATATAACCCAACTCTAGAATCTGCAGTCCAAATTAAATGATTGGTATCAACATTCCATTTTCTAATCTCGTTTTCTATTCTTCGACCCAAAAGGTTATCGGTTAGCCTTGAAAACCAGCTAGTTTTTAATTTTAAACGTGCCAAGGCAATTGAAACATTCGCCTCCGAACCTCCAATCCTTAAATCTAAAAAAACTGCATTTTCTAACCGTTCAAAATTAGGGGGAGAAAGTCGAATCATATTTTCTCCAAATGTTATTACATCAAACATATTTCTACTCCTAGAACCTAAAAGTTTTCATTTCCATATAATGAAGAATTAATCATTTAAATTTGGTCATAAAGTAATATAAAATTGAATTATGAAGTATAACAGTGTTATTAGGCACTATGGTTGCTTTTTGAAATATAAATTACATAGAAAATTATTTTAGAAAAGCCAATTTTACCAAAATCTTTATAAAGCGAGTTATATTAATAGATACGTCGGACTGGATTAAATTTTAATCTAAAAATTAAATGACCGACGAGGATAATTAATAAATAAAAAATTTGAGTGGATAAACTTGAAAAAACGAAAGAGTGTACTATTTCTAGGGATTTTCATAGGTCTCTTTATTTTTAGCGTAACTTCTGGTTCAATGATAAATACAACCAATACTACAAATCTTGCATTAATTCAATTGGTAAGCGACTTTTCAGAGCAATTAGAAACGTCTACATATTCTGGCTTATCTGTTGGTGATGAATGGACCATACTTGATTCTAGTAGTAATTATCTAAGTTTTAAAGTGACGTCGATAACAGGTGGTGATGATGTATATGCAGATTATTGGTATAATGGCGCATATTTTTCCAATATACAAATATGTACTGCTGGTTCTGGATATGCATTTAATGATGCTAATGTAGCAATGTTTGTAGGTATGTTCGGGACTTATACTGATACTTATGGTGGGGTTTCATTAACGGTTTGCGATGCGGGTAATATTATCGATACAGCTTCAGGAATTATTGTGGAAACTCCGGGAGCATTTATCTTAGATTCTTGGTCGATATATACTTCTCCCGTACCTCAAGACGATTTTAACCTTGGTAAAGATGCCAGTGATTCAACTCCTGGAGACATCGTTGGTTTTGGTGCTTATCATGGTTCTAAGTTAGTTTACACTGGAACTTATGAAGATGATCATGTAAAATTTTGGCTGGAAGAAGATCATACGGTATCCATTGAATTAGGCAGTGGAGATACCTGGGATCAACAAAATTTGGTTGGTGAACTTTATAATGATGATGGAGTTAAAGTTATGGATCTAGTTGATGGTATATGGGGCGGTCCATTAAATAACTATACAAACACGGACGTTGATGGTTCTCAATATTTTACTCTAAAGATTTCAGGTGAGCTTAATAGTGGCCTTTATTCTGATCTGTATTATACCGCTATGATAACTGTTACTGGTCATACCGATTTTTATCTTGCCGGAGATGCTCCTGAAGATGTAAATCCTACAAGTCCGGGAACTTATATCAACTGTTTAAGCGACACGACACCAGCACCACATCAAAAATACACACCTGACGTTGATAGGGCGGACTTATCAATCTCTAAAGATGGAAATATTACGGTTATGATCTCTCCGTACCCAAGTGATAATATGCGTACTAAATTTTGGGTTACAATGAATGGTCCAGGTATTACTGAATATAACTATTCAGATTACAATGGACAACCAATAATGGTACATGGGACTGCCAATGATGATGGAGAAGTGGAAATTAAAGTTTCACGGTATGCAGGTGGTGTTTCTCCTGATAATTATTATAACGTGACAATTATAGGAGGAAAACCATATAATTGTACTGATAAGAAAGGCACAGGCATAATGTTAGTCATAGACGCTTCTGGTTCTGTTAATGTAACTGAAGCAACAGCCGCATGCGAGTTGATAATTGAATCGATCTCGCCTTACACACACGTTGGACTAGTAATCTTTAGAGCAGATGCTACTCTTAAACACGATCTTGCACAACCGGCTAAAGATAACTATAAAGACGAGTTATCAGTATTACTTGCAGACATACATGATAGTGGTCTAACAAATATCTACGATGGGTTAATGATGGGTCTTGAACTTCTTCCATTAAAATGTTTTGAAACCCAGAAATTAATACTTTTCACAGATGGTTATCCAACAACAAGTAATCCTGGCAAAGATAAATTCGGAAGTTGGGGTGCTGGCTCACAAACAGATTGGGAAAGTGATCCTGAATCGCCTTTAGCAATCGCGGCAGAACGAGGTGTTCCTATTGCGGCAGTATCTATTGATTTTCCAATTAACAATGAATTCTTCTGGGCGGTTGGAAATGCATCTGCTAATAATACTGTTCACAACGCTAATGACATTTGGGACTTAATTGATGAGCTACAAGATATTTACCGCTCAACCGAGGATTGGGATCATTGGCAAGGTTGGGAAGGTACAATTTCAACGGGTACATGCAAATTAATCACACCTGGAGGTCTTGATGTAACTTCTAAACAAGGATATTCCCTTGGTTTGACAATGTGGTGGTTAGATACAGGTCATATTGGATGTATCGTAGTTACAGATCAGAGTAATACTACTATACCTTTCATCAGCCCAACTAGTGCTTATGGAGAACGTCCTTACACGGCTTATTTCATTGTCGACAGCAGTATTACGACGATTTATATTTATGGATGCATTGACACTTGTACTTTAAGTTCCTCATCAAACGGTGATGTAGACTACGATCTTGATTTGAACACAAAAAATGGAACCGATTTCCAAGAATGGATGAGTGATCCATATCCTTCAGGAGGCGGAGGTGCTTCGCCACTAGGATTGATATTTTTACTTTCAGCGGAAGAGCCAGGACCATTAGTTCTAGTGTTAGTATTAATTGGAATCGCCGCAGGAGTAGTCGTTGCAATCATAATAGTTAAACAAAAGGAATTATTTTAATTCTTTTCTTTTTTTTCTATTTTACGAGGTTTTATCCTATAATATCTAGGTAGTACTACCTAGAGAATACTCATA
>JAEOSP010000552.1 GCA_016840305.1 Candidatus Hodarchaeota archaeon | reverse complement strand
AGAACAACTAGATCCATTACCTCTAACACCCCCCGCAAAAGCACCAGAACCCCTCCCGATTCCGGCACCCAGAGCAACACCCGTTGAAAAACCATCTGTACTAGATTTACTTAATACTGCGACAACTCAACCAGCCCCAGCCCCAATTCAAACTACACCAATTCAACCATTACCAACCCCAAGTGCGACCAGTGGGACTAGTTTATTAAATCTATATGATAATATCGTGAATAATCTTGAAAAAATGAATGGAGCTGCGATTGGAGCGGCTTTAACACAGTTTAAAGAAACTTATATCCAAACTGAAGGATTTTCTTCAGTTTTTAAGCAAATAGAAAACAGTATCGGTCAAGTTTCTGGAATAGTCACCATGCTACCACCTGCACAACTAAATGAATTGAGAAATAGACTTAATTTTTGGAAGAAAAAATTAAATCTGTCATAAGTTAGACTTTCTGTTCTTTTATTAAACAATATATCTTACTCTTAATTATGGATTATATGGTACAAGACGCCATTTTAACTTTGCAAGGTAAAATTAACGAGTATCTTCACCTTCTGGATCTTAGATGGTTCGGCATGCGAAAGGTATTAACAACATTCCTCTGTGAGTTTGATGATGGTGTAGTTCTATGTGATTGTGGCTCCTCTATAGAAGTGAAGAGGGTCTGGAGATATGCTAAAAGAAATAATATACCATTGTCTTCGTTCAAATATCTCGTAACGTCGCAACATCACTTCGATCATGTAGGAGGTATGTGGAAGCTATATGAAGAGGTAAAGAAACACAATCCTGACGTGAAAATACTTACAAATTGGAAAACAAAAGAATTATTAAACGATTCCGAGCACCATTTAAATCGGGCTGAAAGGACATATGAAGGATTTACGGGAGTTATGAAACCTATTGAGGATGAAGCATTCAAACTCATTGAGCCCAGCTCCAATTTCTCTCCTGATCCGAATACTCTTGACTTTATCGACACATTTCACAAAGATGGGTCAGAATATAAATTGGCAATCATGAAAACTCCCGGACACACGCCCGATCACCAATGTCCGCTCATAGTAAAAGACAATGAAATAGACTTTCTTCACTCCGGAGAGGCTGTAGGAACGCTTTATCATTCCACTAAACTAATATCCATGCCTACCTCAATGCCCATATATTTTAATTATCAAGATTTCATGGAAACTCTTGAAAATCTGCAAAAACTAAAGACTCCTCTTAATATGGGAATGGGACATTTTGGTCTCATCAAAGGAAAGGAAAATGTAGGATACTTCATAAAAGAACATGAAGAGTTCCTCAGAGAGTTCCGCTCGAAAGTGAAACAATACTTTCAAGAAAAGCCCGAAACGGGGTATGTTTTTAAAAAGCTGGTCCCCTTTTTTAAAAATAGAACTGATGTTCCAGGTGAAAAGTTAGTCTTTAATGATATAATTTTAGGCGTCGTTTATGGAATGATGGTGGATTTAGGATATCGAGAATTGGAAGATATTGATCTACTATTGATTGAAAAATATCGAGGGTAAGATGTCTAATAATACCGAATCTTTTGATATATGTATCATCGGTGCCAGTATAGCAGGTAATTACCTAGCTTATTTATTAAGAAATTCTGGTTTAAAAATAGCGGTCATTGAAGACCACACTGAAATTGGGTTGCCCCTCCAATGCGCTGGCATTATCTCTCAAAAATTATCTAAATTAATTGATTTGCCTGAAGATATTGTATTGAATCGTGTTCAGGTTGCCAAGATTGTCTCTCCTTCTGGTAAGGTACGGAGATTAGCGGGAGAAGAACAGCCTTATATTGTCGATCGAGTGGCGTTAGACAGAATATTCTACGAAAAAACTCAAAATCATAGTAATATTTCGTATTATCTCGGGGAGAGATTCGAATCATTTAAATATACTACTGAAAAACAGCAGAAAAGAGTCTTAATTACCACTACTAAGCGAACTATAAAAGTTAAAGTATTAGTGGGCTGTGATGGCCCTCTATCATCCGTGGGAAAAGCAGTAGGCGTTATTAACATTAACCTGGGCGCTGCTCAAATTCGAATT
>JAEOSP010000551.1 GCA_016840305.1 Candidatus Hodarchaeota archaeon | reverse complement strand
CTCAAGTGTACTTTCTAATACCGAAGTTCAAGAGCGTTTATTATGGGAAACACTAACTCCAATTACAACTAAGATAGCGGAAATATTTACAGAATTTATAATCCCAGAAATAACGAATAATCCAAATGTAAAATTTACTTTCGATTATAGCAAAGTTCCGGCATTACAACAAGATCAGGACGCTTTGGCTAAAAGATATAATCTTTCTTTTAAAAACGGCGCAGTAAGTCCTAATGAAATTAGGGTTCATGTTCACAAACTTGATCCAGACCCTGATCCAATGATGGATATGAAATATATTCAATCTAGTATGATCCCTTTAGGCTTTGAACCTGACAAGACTGACGACGTTAAACAGATTAAAAAAGAGTTAAACAAATTAAGAACACCCGGGGATTTATCTCATTTAACCAGATCAATTGATAAAATCAAATCAAGACAGATAGAATCTGATTTGGTGGTTAAAATTAACGGTGCTTTTTCTACAATAAATCCAATTGTAAATTCAATAGTTCCAGGATTTAGGAATACACTAGCGGATTTATTCGAAGAGCAAGGAAATGAAGTAGTTAAAAATCTAAATAACCAAAAATATTACAAATCGTTCAGTGATGATTTGTTATTTGAAAAGGCCAATTTAGATGCCGCTGCAATACAATTTAATTTTGCTGAATGGATTAAAAGATTTGCGGATGAAGGTGAACCATATATAACAAATGCCTTGGGTCAGGCCGCTATGGCTTTGGCTGCTGAATTAGGAAGTGAATTTGATATAACAGATCCTTTAGTGGTAACTCAAATCGGTCAAAGAGTAACAAGTTACGCTACTATAGTAAATAGAACTACTAAAAATGCAATTGATAGAATTATACAAACTGCTATTAGGGAAAATCTAACTATTGATGAAACATCAAGTCTTTTAAAAGGCTATTTCTCAATGGCAGAAGGATACAGAGCCGAGAGAATCGCAAGAACCGAAACAATGGGCGGTGTTAATCTTGGACGTTTGGAAAGCATGCGACAAGACCCTACAACTCAATATCATACTTGGGTAACTCAAAGAGATGGAGATGTAAGAGACGAGCCAGACGATGACCATTATTCACTTGAGGGTGTATCTGTTCGAGTTGGTCAGGCTTTCCCAGTTGGAAGCGGCTATAAAGGTGATCCAACATATCCAAGTGATATAAACGAAAGATGTTCAACAATACCAGGAAAAATATAAAGGAATGATTATGGACAGACCAAAAACAGAAAAAGGCTTACTATTATATGGACAGAGAAAAGCGGTCAATGACGATGGTTCTGTTCGTTTTAGATTTACTGAAAGAAAAATAGATCGTTATGGTGATGTAGTAATACCAGACGGTGTAATGCTTGATAATTACAAGAATAATCCCATTGCGTTATGGTCTCATGGCTACGAAGGTAAAATGCCGATAGGCAAAACAGATATGAACTCAATGGAAATTACTAAAGACTATATTGAGGCTAATATTATTTTTGACGAATCAAGTGGGGATGAATTTTCTAAGATCGTAGCAAATAAAGTAAGATCAGGTTTTCTAAATGCCTGTAGCGTTGGCTTTAGAGGTGTTACGGTTAGCGAAGAGCCAGAGATTGAAGGACAAACAGGATATACTTTCTTAAAATGGGAATTGTTTGAGATTTCTGTCTGTGCCATTCCAGCCCTTCCAAGTGCTTTAGTAACTAACGAATTTGCTGAATATCGTTCTTTATGTATCGATAAGTTTGGTAAAGATACTGTTGATAAAATGTTTAGTCGTGATTTTCAGGAATTAAACGAAAAAGATGAGATTAAAAAAACAGTTGCTGATTTTACTGCTAAAGAAATTGTCAAAGAGATAATAAAACCAATCACAGAACAAGATGAAATAAATAAATCGGTTCGAATTCTAAAAGAAGCACGCTTAAAAGGTGTAAATATTGATGAACTGCTAAAAGAAGAACCGGAACCAACGAAGGAAATGGATCATTTGTTGGGAAAATTGCAGTCAATTTATGTAAAAACAAAGTATCAAAAATTAGGAGTTTGATATGCCAGAAACAAAAGAAAAAGATTTTGTTGGGATTGCGGACAAAATTCTGGAAACAGTAGAGAAAAATAATGAATCCGTTTCCGAATTAAAAGAATCTGTATCAGCAACAAACAAAGAAAACAAAGAAAAAGTTGGAGAGATTGAAACTAAATTGAATTCAGTTGAAGCAACTTTAGTAAAACTTACCGAAAAGGAAGAAGCGGCAAAAGAGAATATGTATGCTAAAATCCTTGACGGTGCATCAGATAGTACAGTTAATCTCGTTAATATGTGGGATAGTGCAGGTGTTAATCCTATGCACAAATCAATTGTAACTTATGATCCTATGCTTGGTAATATTAAGAGTGGTGAATCATATACGATTGATAAAACTATCATGCAGATGAATGATGCTTTATATTTCTTCGGAACTACAAAGGCAATGAAAAAGAACTTGAAAGGTGAACATACTACACTTTTTAATGAAATCAAAGACACTGCAACTTACAAAATGTTCAAGATTGCTATTTCAAACAATCCAACATTAGCAAAAGCAATGTCAGTAACAAATAATGGTGATTGGATTCCAACTGGTTTTAGTTCACAATTAATTGATGCAATTAGATTGGAAATGAATCTTCAAGGCATGTTTGAAACTTTTACAATTCCTGGTGGAGTTGGTGATTTCACATTTCCTTTTAATCCAGATGTGTTAATGGCTTCATTAGTACCTGAATCTGTAGATGACGATTCAACTTCTATTCCAGCATCAACACTTGGATCAGAAAAATTCACTCTTACAACTGTAATGCACGCTTGTAGATTGTTATTCTCTTCTCAGTTTAATGAAGATAATATTTTCCCAGCAATGCCTTTTATCCAAAAAGCAATTGTTGATTCAATCGTAAGAGCCGGAGAAACTGCAATTATTAACGGTGCGACAACTGCAATTGATGCGGATGTAACAAACGCCTATGATGCTCGTTTTTCCTATAATGGATTAAGACAGATTGCAGACGGAGCAAGCGGAACCGCCTCAGTAGATATTTCCACAATATCCGTAAATGCACTTAGAAATATTAAGAAAAAAATGGGTGCTGCTGGTGCAAGAGATGATCAATT
>JAEOSP010000056.1 GCA_016840305.1 Candidatus Hodarchaeota archaeon | reverse complement strand
TTTGGTTCCCACAGGACAATCCCTAACTTTTTCATCTCCAAATCTCTCTCTTAAAAGCTCAGTTGCCTTAGTCATTTTTACAACTAAAGATAGAGGTTTTGGTAGCTTATCGGTACAATGATTCAAATATAGATCAGGTAACCCATATTCTTGCTCTAATACATCTGCGACTTCAGAGACTTCTTCTTGCGAGAATCTCACCATATGTGTTCCTCCAATAATTGTTTTAAATGGTTTATTCTTCATTCTCTTAACGTGTGCTAATGTATTCAGCAATCCTGCATGACAACACCCTGTTATCAAAACTAATCCCTCTTTAGTATCTATTACCACGGATTGATCATCAATTACTGGATCAACCACAAATTTATCATCTTTATAGTGAAAAGCACTTTTTTCCCTTCCGTCTCTATGTGGACGAGTTGAAATTTCACCTGTTGTAGTCAACCCATTAATTAACTCAATAGGCTCTTTAGTCAATGTTATATTAATTTTATTTTTTTGCTCTTCAGTCAATTCAGGGAAACCTATATCTTTCTTTATGAAGCCAACCTTGGCAATCTTTTTTTCCATAATTCCAGGATGAGCAAAGACAGGTATTGGATTGGCTGGATCAATTGCATCTAATAACCCAGGTAACGCAAGAGTATGGTCATAATGCCCGTGAGTTAAAAATATTTTATCGATTGTATCAGGTGAGAGACCTAATTCTTTCATATTCTGTAATAAAATCTTTGCATTAGCTCCAGTATCTAAGAGTATATTTTTGCCATTTAATTTAACATAAAAAGATTGACCGTGATCTCCTTTCAGATTCTTATCAGAAGAACCTTCATTTGAATAAATGTTTGTAATTTCAACTTCCATATGATTTCATCTTCTCAGAATTTATCGAATAGTTAACCTCTGTTATTCTTATAAATTTAGCTTCAATGAAGAATTACTCTTTCGAGGATAAAGTAAAATAATGCAGCATTTCCTAAATAAAATATCATTATAATTACTGCACCGAATAATTTCCTAAAAACACTTGTATTCCTAATTTGTAGGTACATCCAATAAGAAGTAAGACCAAAGAGGATCTCTGGAATTATTATGTAAACTGCAACATTACTTATCAGTAATACATTCTGGGCATGCCAACTTGTAGAAAGAAAAAGTTCAGAAGAAGTAAAAATAAGGAAAGAGACAACACCAACCACAAAATAAACAATTCTTTCCGAATAACGAATTTTGCTCTTGATTCCTATGAAAAGAATCATAAATACTGGGATTGCCCAGAGTCCAAGCATGTAGATGGAAACACTACCTATTTTTACAAAACCATCATCAGGGAAAATCAGAATATTTAACTCATCGGAAAGAAACCAATCAGGAAATAGCTGGAACAAACTAAGAGTAAATGAAAAACTCCAAATGTCAACCCAATCAGAGTATCCTCTATATTTTCCAACAGCAGGTATCAAGATATTATAGCTCAAAACCAGAATTACCATACGAATACCTAAAGAAACATCAAGTGGAAATAACAACACGAGAATACATTGGATACTAAACAAAACGTGAATAATTAGCGCATCAGATTCTTCTTGAGATAAGAATGGTAAAATGGAAGATTTTTTAGATTCAACTTCGGACATAAATACAACTTCTTTCAATGATGAGAGAAATATCTTGATACATCAAGGTGTTTCAACTAGTTTTTTGAGGAATATATTATTTATGATAGAAGGGAAATGAGATTCATCTATGATAGAAGGGAAACGAGTAACTCTCAGAGGTCTGGAAGAAAGCGATTCCGCCGAAATGCTACCTTATTGGAATAAAGCAGAATTTTTAGCTTATAGCGGGCGTACCAGTCCATTAACAAGAGAAGAATTAGTGGCATGGATCCAAGGAACATGGAAAGAGAGAAAGGAGGAAAATTCTTACACTTTTGGTATTGTATTTAATGAGAAATCATTATTAATAGGATATATCAAAATAAGCGTTATTAATCGTATTAGTAGGAGAGGTAAACTCAGTATTGGTATTTTTAACCCATCTTATAGAGATAAGGGTCTAGGCACAGAAGCACTTACCCTAATAGTAAATTTTGCGTTCTCAACTCTCAATTTACTAAGCTTAGAATTAAATGTGTTCAAAAATAATCCGAGAGCTATTGCTAGTTATTCAAAAATAGGTTTCAAGAAGGTGGGTTATCGGAGAAAGGCAGATTTTGTTAATGGGGAGTTTTTGGATGATCTCGTTATGGATTTACTTTTAGAAGAGTGGAGAGGTATGAAATGATTTCTCAAGTAAACCAATTTGACTTTGACCAACTATTTACTTTTCTGCTTCATGCATCTTTACTCCAATCATTACTCTTAATATTCTTACTAACAATTCTAACCTGGTTTATTGGGAAAATAGTCAAGGTTTTTGTTAGAAGATTCCCTAGAATCTCACCTGATTTGAAAAATGGCATTGTTCTCGCAACCAGTATTATACAGTTGAGCATAGTTACAATTGGTACATTTATCTTTCTTGGACAGCATCAAGAAGCCCTTGTTGCCATATCTACAGTATCAGCCACAATTATCGGACTTGCTTCAATCTCAGTAGCATCAAATATATTTGGTGGAATATATCTTCTAGTAACTAAACCGTTCAAGGTAGGAGATATGATTAGAGTGCAAGATTCGTTTGGTATTGTTGATGAGATAGGCCTTCATTTCACTCGACTAGTCCAGTTAGATAGAACAATCGTCACCATACCAAACAGTAATCTGTTATCTGCTGCCTTATTAAATTATAACATTCCAGGTCAGGACATCTGGTTACAACCTATTGAAATTTTGGATAAGAAGATAAGTTTTGATATTTTGTCACCAGATTATTATACAGAACCACCTTGCGTTAGATTTCGGTGGATGATTCCTTTTACTTTCAATGCAATTAATCCGCCTCTTACGATTCGGACTCTTAGAGAACGGTTAGACAAAATTTGTGAAAAATACACTCCAATTTTCGGTTATAAACCCGAATATTATCTTGGTAAGCATGAATTTCGTCAAAACGTGTTTATAGTTGTTACAGCGTCTGATCCTTATGTAATTTTCAATTCTTGGAAATTTCTTATGGAATCGATTGTTAGAACCGTTTACTCTGAATTACAAGTGGAGGATTCAAAATGACCTTGGATCAATTTGGAGACTTTCTGTTGACTACAGAAGTCAAAATCATCATATTTGTTGTTTCTTCAATAGTAATATTTTGTTTACACTGGTTAGTTCAACTATTTATCACAATTGTAACCAAAAAGAGGAAGAAAGTCTCCCTAGATGCCGTAAATTTCATTAGGATATTAATTAGGATAATGGGAATAATCGCTGAACTTTTTCTAATCATCTATATTTTCGATCTACCTATGGAGCAAATTTTCGGGTTATCAGCATTCTTAGGAGCAATAATTTCATTTGGATCAACCAAATCAATTAGTAATTTTATAGCTGGCCTTTATATAATGTTAATTCGGCCTTTCAGGGTTGATGATATTATTGAACTGGAGGATGAAATAAGAGGACAGGTTATTGAGATTTCACTTAATTATACGAAGATTAGAACAGTAAATAACATATTTCATCTGATTCCAAATGAGAATTTCCTAAAGGCTAACATCATTCTTTTCAAACAGAAAATTAAAAGAAATATTGGCACTACAGAGGCAAAATCTTCTCTAAAAAAATCACGTTTCCGTTCATTGAGGGATTATGCTTTAAGCTTCATAGAAGAAGATGTTGTTTGGTACACGTTCATCTGGGGAGCTCCTTTAGGGGATTTATATCAAACAAAGCGAAAACTACAGGAAGTATGTGAAATCTATGCTGGAGTTTTTGGTTTTACCCCCGAATTCTTCCTTTACACCATGGGTTATAGAATGCAATTTAAAATTGTGGTGATATCTCATAATTCTGAGATTCTGATACAAAACATCAGAGATTTTCGGAATGATATCGTAGCCCAATTCCATTAGTATACTTATATCAAAAATAGAGATTTGATAGAATTTTTGAATCATGAAGAGAGCGTGTACCTAAGACTTGGTTGGTACAAAATAATACCCTTTTATTCAATTCTTACTCTTTTACTCATTTAGCGAATACTCAAATCACTTAACTTACGTTTCCCATAAATCAGGGTAAATTAAGCCTGTACCTGTTCCAAAAATTACTGTAAGTTCATTTTTTTCTATAAAATTGATTTCTAGCAGACGTTTCAATGATGCGAATGTCGCAGCAGCTTCTGGTGCAAGCAATATTCCTTCAGTCTTCGCTAAATAATCAGAAGCTTTTCTAATTTCTTCATCACTTACCACCACCGCACATCCATTAGATTCATAGATTGCTTCTAATATCAAATAATCTCCGATTGCTGAAGGAACTCGTAATCCAGGAGCTATAGTTGTTGCATTTTTCCAAAATTCCGCCTTTTTCTTTTTTTCTGTAAAAGCTTTGTAAATTGGAGCACATCCTTCAGTTTGAACAGCAACCATTCTAGGCCGTTCCGTACCTATCATCCCCAAAATTTCAAGTTCGTCAAAAGATTTCCACATTCCCACAATACCAGTTCCTCCTCCTGTAGGATAGACAATAACATCAGGAACCTTCCAATTCAGTTGGTCTAGAACTTCTATTCCCATTGTTTTTTTTCCCTCCACACGATAAGGTTCTTTCATTGTTGAAACATCGAACCAATTATTAATTTCACTTTTAGTTCGAGCTTGGCTAGCTGCATCAGTTATTAATCCATCTACTAAATATAAATTTCCTCCAAAAACCTTTACTTCATCTTTGAGGTATTCTGGAGTGTCTTGAGGCATATAGGCATATGATGTTGCTCCTGCTCTAGCTGAATACGCGGCTAGGGCAGCACCAGCATTGCCTGCAGTAGGAATGACGAACCTCTCAATTCCCAATTCAACTCCTTTCGATACTGCAGCACATAATCCACGACTTTTGAAGGTACCAGTGGGATTTTGGCCCTCATCCTTCAGGATAACATTTTCTAATTTTAAATCATGAACTGATTTCCCCAATTGAAGTAGAGGAGTCCATCCTTCACCTAAAGTATAGCGGAATCGTTCTTCTTCTACTGGCATTATCTCAAAAAATCTCCAAATATTAAAAGAACGATTTAAATTTCCTTTTGGTTCAATAAACATTTTTGCTTTTTCAAGATCATACTCAACGAAGAGTACTCCTCCACAATTTGGACATATAGTATGAATTTCTTCAGAAGAATACTTCCTATTACAAGCAGTGCATCGTAAATCTTCAATACAGCTCTGACCTTCACTTTTTTTCATAATACTCACGTATTTAATATCCAAAGGGGTGAATACGATTATTTATCGTGTATTTTTTTCCTCCCATTAATTTACCTGATCTACTTGGATTTATAGATAGAAAATAAAAAAAGATTACTTTTCTCTCGATAATAGGCGACGAATCATCCAGAATCCAACAGCTCCAAAGAAAATCACTTCAAGATATATCTCTATTCCGAACAAAGGTTTTCCTTTGATTTCTGTTGTTCCTATTGGTCCTGTTAGAGGATAATAAATTGGTAAGGGGACATCCACATAAGGAGAATCTTCGTAGAATCCACCCTTCTCCCAATATCCCTTATAATCCTCTGCTACCACATCTATTGATGCAACCCATTTTATCCATTTATAGCCATAAAATCGTGGACAAACAAGTCTTAGTGGAAATCCATGTATTTTAGGAAGTTGAACACCATTCATTTCATATGCTAAGATTACATCATCCCAATAGGATTCATTAATAGTGAGACTTGACGTATAACCATAAGAAGAAAGATCAGGAGTACGAAAGATGACATCCATGGCATTATCAAGGTTGATTTGAGCATAATCCAAAATGTCCGATATCTTCACTCCTGTCCAATTAGCAACCCCTGTAAACGAAGTTCGTCCGTATTGATAATCAACACAGGTTAAACGTACAATTTCTGATGTTGGAGTGAACTCAGTCTTAATATCTTCAAGAGATAAGTTTAATGGATTATAAACTTCTCCACTCACCGTTAATCTGTAAGCTTCAGGGTCTATATCAAAATGGTCAATAGCAACGGTAAAAAAATCTTCATTTGATGTGATTGGAATCTCATCTTCAGGTTTTACTGTAATCAACTGATAATTGAGAACTATACCAATAATTAATGAGAAAATAAATACCTGAATGCTTTTTCTGAACCAATATTGTAACATAACTATATTACTGATCCCCTATGTAATAATAAAGGTAATGCTTACTTCTGAATTCAAATTCTTATATGTTCAAAAGAATAAGTGGTCATGAACAATTAATGCATCTAGCAATTACTTCTTCATTCTTAATTTTGACCTTAACACGTCCACACGCATCGCATACCTCAGCGCCGCATTTTTTGCAAGTGGATAATTCCTCTGGTGGGTAGGATTTTTGACATCCTTCACACTGCTTCGGAATATGTTCTTGGCAATAAACTTCATTAGTGATAGGATCTCGCTTACTGCAGCTTTTACAAATACCCTTTTGGCAAACAAAACATTCATCAGCATGATCAAGACAAGCGGTTTTACCACAAATCTGACAAAAAGTTATGTGCTCACTACAGAAGAATTGTAAACAAGAGGAACAAACAAAAGTTGGTGGGGAAATTTCCACTGCTAATAAAGCCTGATAATAGTTTTCTGTACTAATTTGTGGACCACAGCCATCGCATAAAATATCAGCATTACCATTGTAGAGGTTAAGATTTAGATAATAAGACTCTTCTTTTCCACTACTGTCCTTAATTGAAAGAGGGACCATCAATCGTGGTATCCAATAAACAGATTTTTCACTGATAGAAATATCTGCCTTACCAGGACGATATAAATCAGGTGGGACACCACGGGATTTAAGAGAGTTGATAGATTTCTGAAATTGTTCGTAATTCGCTTCTTTTTCCTTGAACAATTCTTGTCTCTTTTTTTCAGCCATATTAATCTGTTTACGGTAATCCTTCACTTTTTCCTCATGTCTCATTTGCTTTGTGGAAGTTGAATCCATTGATCTTTCAATTGCTTTGATTGATCTACCTTCAGCAACGCGAGCACGGCGTTCGCTCTCTAATTTTTCAAGGCGAGTTATTGTATCATCTAGCTTTTGATTTTCTGTTTGTAATTTCTCTTCTGTGTTACTGATTAGATTTGACAGCTTATCTAATTCTTTAGCTACCTTCTTCCCAGCTAGCTTTGACAATTCCTTCCTCTCAAAATCACGTATCCGTTCTTGATATATTGATTCTGATTCTGGAAAAGGATTTTGTGTAAAAAACCAAATTAAGTTTTCAGGCAGTTTTGCTATTATATCCTTGTCAAATTCTAAAAACTGATAACCATCGATAGGTTGAATAGCCAAATCTTCCGCAGGAAGAGAAGATGCATGAATTCCTTCAATAGTCGTAGAATTCCAGTCAATTTTTCTACTTAAATCAAACGTACGTGACATTTCCTCTTTTATTTCTACTGGAAGTTGTATATCTCCTTCCTTTATGACCCTCTTAATATTTATTTGAGTTCTAGTAAAATACAGTGGAGAATAAAACTTTGTTGGTACTTCACTGGCCCCTATTTCCAAAGAAAATCCATCTTTCTCTGAATCTCCAAAGATACTCAAACGTTTGTATATTACATTAGCATGCTCATTATTATCTGTTTGAATTTTCGCAGATAAAAATCGCTCTGTAATCTTTCCAATTGCAGGTTTTTTTGATTTAAATGATATGGTTGGTTTTAAAACCTCTTCTACCTCTTCGATAACAGGTGTTTCTTTTTTAATTTCAGCTTTTTTTGGTTTTGGAGGTTTTAAAGTAAGTGCTGCTATTTCAGAGTCAGTTAAAGGTCCCTTATGTAAACTAAGAAGCCACCTTGTTTTTATAACATTCACTCCAACGTTAGGATTGTAAGCTATGAAATTACCAGGTTTTAACGCTCTTATCTTACTCATTAATGATCTAAATTCTTCTTCTGTTCCTCCACCACCCTCAAATACTGGTTTTAAGGCACCTTGAACTTTCGCAATATCCTGATTTGTAGCAAGACGGCCAAGAACCCATGTAGCAATATTTGAAAGTCCACGATAGTCTAAATCTCCAGGATTTTGTGTTGCCAATACACACCCTAAACCAGCTGCTCGTGCTTGTTTTAAAAGTATTAATAAAGCCTGTTTAGATGGAGGAGAGAGGCTCCCCGCAGGCATAAAGCCATATAATTCATCAAAATACATAATAGCTCGCAAACGGCTCGTTCCACCTTTCGACCAAACCCATCGTTGAACTTCACCAAGTATTTCTGCAACGAATGTATTTTTTTCATCACTATCGGTAATTTTTCGGAGATCAAAGACAATTATGGGTGTTTTTTTCTCTTTTGTTGCCATTCCAACAAGTTTATCAAAATCTAATTCTACACCTGGGACTGCTCTTACCATCAATGCATTAATTTTTCGTGCTAATTCCTGACGTTTCGGATTAGAGATAAATTGATCAACAACTAAAGAGCCTACCTTTTCAAAAGGTGGGTCTTGAATTTTATCAATCAATACCTCCAATCCAACGATAGTTTTTCTCTCATTTTCCCACATGTGTCTTATAATTGAATTCAAATAAATAACTCGATTATCTGTTGAGGAAGATGTTCCAATTCCAATACGTGATAATAGAAGTTGTATCTTAAGATCCAGTGCTGACAATACAGCATCTGGAGATTCTTCCATCATTTTTTGATAATTTTTAGGTTTTTCAAAATGAGGTGTTAGAGAAATCTGTACACCTGATGCATTTTTGGGAGTTATTAATACAGTCGCAACTTTGTTAGAATAGTCTTCTTCTGCCTGTAAATATTCTTCCCCGAAAGATTCTTCTAATTTTTCCTGATAAAGGGAAACCCAATCTTCAGCAATTGCTTCAGGATCACCCCCACCTCGATCTTCAGCTTCAACCTTTGCATGAATGAGTAAACCTTCTGTTGAAAAATCTCCAAGTCCAATACCTAGTGCACCAATATCACCTTTAGGATCAACTGCTATTACTGGGATATTAGCTCTTATAGCTTCTTCAACAATTGATTTGCATATAACAGTTTTCCCGCTACCGCTTGCTCCTAAGACAGCAACATGTGTAAGAAAAGTAGTGGACGGTAATTCGAATCTTTCATCCTCACTTACACGCCCTAAGAAGAATTTTGGATCAGACATTTCTATCATCAATTTATACTAGATTTTACCTATTAAGTGGAATAGATATAATTCAAAAATGACCATTAATAGATTTATCTTAATTACTATGGAATGAGATTACTTATTGATTAGATAGTGAACTACCACCTACTAGAATCGATGGCTTCCTACGAGATCGCAGAACCCGTTATAATAGGAAAACGGGAAACTGTCTTTTTACCATTGACTGTTTGTCGTAGATTATCAACAGACGTAATAAACTGCTGATAGCCCGTACACAGGGCATTGCGTGAGAGGAATCGTTTCACAATGTTAATCGCTGAATTTTGATCACGATCAATGACGGATTCACAAACCTCACAATGATAGATCCGCTTAGAAAGAGGCATCTGCTCTTTCTTATGGCCACAAAATGCACAGGTCTTGCTCGTAGCCCGTTCATCAATGACTATTACCCTTTTACCTATCAATTTCGCTTTATAGATTAGTAATTCGACAAAACGACCTAGATGACCTGTATTATGGACACCGCGATGAAGACTCTTTGTATACTTATGGTTTTTACCATTTTTCTTGGTAGAAGCCATTTTTTTGACCGAAAGATCACCCACAATTAAAGTGTTAGCCTTTGTGTTGTGTAATAATCTCTTACTTTGTTTATGCTGCCAGTCTTTGGTCTGATTAACACATTTACGCTGCATACTCCGTAAACGTTGACTAAAAAGACGGTGTCTACGACTATTTTTCAGGCAATGATCCTTTCGTTGTTGCAATGATCGGATATACGGTTGCCAATACTTATCAGGACGTTTAACAGTTGTTTCAAGAAACTTACCTGAAGAATTTATTGCAGCATGTTTGATAATTCCCAGGTCAAAGGCTTGATAATAACCATTATCAATATATGGAGGTTCTTCTTGCTCATAAGCCACTGCAACATAAAATCGCTGATCATATCGGTCTTGAAATATCTCTACTTGTTTAACATAAATGGATGTAAAATCAAACGGTATAGAAAAGATCAATTTAACTGATTCAGGATGTTTGTGGGAAAATTTAATTAACCTCCTTGTGAAAAAGAATCCTGACTGATTATAGCATAAGGTGAAGAAATAGTCCTTACCACGAAAGCCTGGTGGTCGTGCAGTACTTTCTCCATTTTTTACTAGCCCAAAAAATGATCTATACGCCGCATCAACTTTTTTAAGTGTCATTTGTAGTACTTTTGAATAAACTTGTTTATAGCGTGGAAATCTTTCTTTCAATTGTGGAAGAGCATTTTGTTGGTCTATATAGGTGACTCGATGCTTATAGCTAATATAAAGAAATTTTCGTTCAGCCAGCGCATGATTGTAAAGTAATCGACATGTCTCTGCTAATTCCCAGAGTTAAAGTTCTTGTTTTTTAGTAGGTTGGATTGAAAATTTCTTTGTGAGAGTTACCATGTCACCATCTAAGGTAATTTATAACCCTCGCGTATTATAAACCTATTCTCCTATAATATCCAATTAATTTGATCGCTTTTTCTTCTTATTAGTCTTTACATTTTTTTATCATGTATTTCCATTAGTTTTTGTTCATGAGATCTTTGTAATTCCTTATTTCATCCATTAACTAAAGAACGGGGACTTTTGAGAGCGTTAATAAAAATAATAAAATACGGCTAGAACAATAGTATAAAACTTAAAGGGATGAGATTTCTCTGATTTTATTGCATGAAAAATCTCTCTTCTTCTCTAAATAGCAATTATTTGGAATGGTCTAAATGGTAAATGTCGGAATTCTTGGAGATATGGATTGTGGTAAGACTTCGGTTTTTGTTCGATTTATGAATTCTCTTGCTAACTCGAATGAGAAGATTTTAACAGGAGCTCCAGGAGGCCCAGAAATGTATACCACCCAAACCGTGGATTTTATACGTTTCACTCATAAAGGATTCATTCATGTATTATACGGGACTGGAGGCCATACTACACCTATAACCGACTATTATAGAGTTTATGTCTTACGTAATGCTAATCGGTTTCTCTGTATGTTTGATTTATCGGTAGATCTGGAACAACAATTATCTTTCTATGAAAATCTTGACATTCCAACAAAACAACTCACTATTTATCTCAATAAGTTTGATTTAGCTGCAGATAACTTTTCTGAATATAAAGAGCAAATTGAAGATTTTTTCATCAACCAAAAGAAGAAATTGATCAAAGAAATTCTACCAACCGTTGCTGTAAAAGTAGAAGAAAACGAGTATAAAATAGAAACAAAGAATTGTATTAAAGGAATTCTTGATTTGTGTGAATTTGATAAGGATGCTTCAGCTTTTAATGTCTGGGACGGTCAAGGAAGGTAAATGAATGGAATCTGATCCGTTCGTTAGGTTAGTTGAGACTTTATCAGTTATTGAAAATCAGGATCGCATTCTTTGCTTAACCGCTGTTTATATCGGTCAAAAGGCTGATAAGAATACCATTCAGGGTATTACAGATATTCTTTCATGTTTATTAGGGAAAGAAGATGAATTTACGGTAGCAAAAACTCGTGGGTTAATAACCTCACTAGTAAATGGGGGGATTCTTGAGAGAGAACGGGAGAAAGTTATTAGCTCTACCAAAGTATCTTTTCATTCTATTAGTCCTTTAGGTTATATTGTTCTCGCTTATGTTCTTGTAACCTACATAGTAAGAGAAGACCCATCTTCGATAGCTTGGGATAATGCAAAGTTTCAGGATTATGCTGATTCAGAAGATAAGCTTGTCCTATTCATTATTAATACACTGCTTGCTCAAATTTCGGGTACTAATCGTATTTTAACATCTTTGCAATCTGGAAAGGAACCGCGGAAGATTAAACTTACTAAACCTCTTTCCTTCCCCGTTTATAAAATTTTTAGTGGAAAAAGTGGTTACAACGTCTTTAAACTACTTGAGGAGTTAATATGGGACCACCTCCAATTCAATGTCGGATTATCCAAGACCGAACTATCAAAAAACTTTTCTGGACCAATTGGTAGTTATCTGAATAAACTTTCAACCTTTTTCATGACAGAAGAAAATTGGGGCAAAAACAAACGGTATATGCTTTCCATTCGTGGTGTTTTATTATTACCAATCTTTGCGTTATTAATTAAATCGTTATCAGTTGATAAAACTATTTTCCAGTCATTGATAATTACTAAACTAGATGAAAATGACAATTTATGGATTCGTTTCACTCAGTTAGGACACTCGTTTTTTAAAAATGTTTTTAGGATCTCCTGAAGTAGAAGAGTAATCTTAAAAAGTTATTATTTCAGAAAACTTTTCTTAAACAACTAGGAGTAAGTTCTTTGTTAATTATTATCAATCAGACTGGTATATCGCATTCTATTCCTTTAGTGGATTTTCACACCCATATTGGAAGAGTAAAGATAGCTACGACTAAAGGTTCTTCACAACGGATTAATCAACCTCAGGATATTTTGAATCTTTACACAAAACTGCAGTACGAGTTGCCGGAACGAATCAATCAGAATGTTGACCAATATTCATTAAAACTCCCAAAAGGTGAAAATTGTGCACAGCCTCTCTTCCAATCAGTAAAAACAATATATTCAGTTAATGAAACTAAAACTAGGGGCTGGTTGGTTGATAAAATTGTAACTTTTCCTTTTAACGACATCTTTCACACTCAAACACAACCTAAATTTATAAAAAGTAATCGTTATGTTCGCCATCAAGTTCATACATTTGATTATTGTTTTAGATTTATTCCTTTTTGTCGTGTTGATCCTACCGATTCTGAATCGAACCAAGAAGTGTTGAATTCTATTGAACAAGGAATGAATGGCCTTAAGCTGCATCCCCTCTCTCAAGGTTGGATTAAGCAAATCATCTCTCCTGAAACAAAGCAAGTATTACAAACAGCAGGAAGTTTGAAAATACCCGTAATATTTGACGTACCAAACAAGGGGGTTGCTGCTGATATTACTAAAATCACGCAAGAAGCAAGAAAAGAACAAGAATTTCCCGTGAATGTTGTATTGGGACATTCAGGGTTTGATTATAGTTCATCGGAGATTTTTGAATGTCTTGCTCAAGAAGGAATCTTTGCTGAAACTAGCGGTATGAGGGGAAAAGATGTAGAAATATTTTTCGATAATTTAATGAAGCACGTTCCTAATTGGGAGAACAAAATTGTATTTGGGACTGATCACAATTATTTCAGTGTACTCCAAGCCGCAGACATTATCTCCTATCTATTCTCAAAGAAATTCAAGAAGCTTCTTGAAGAAAGAGACCAAGCAGTTGAGCCGATCTGTGCGATTTCAAAGATACTAGGGGGGAACGCCCTTAATCTAATACCCGTTTCTTGGAAGAAGCCAGAGAGTAAAGCCAAATCACAAAAATATCGATTAAAATTGGGAATTTTTCAGAAAGCAGTTAAAAATTTCATTTCTACTGAAGGTAAATTCATTAATATTGATCTAGGAGAGAATATGAAGAAGAATCAGATTCTACAAATAATTACTTTCGGAGAAAAAGAAAAAAGATTATCTTTCAGCCTTCAGGAAACTTCTACAGGGGATGAAGTTATTTTACGAACAATCCCTCTGGAACTTCAAAAAGTTGATTTTACGTGTACACAGGATCCATTAGTAATTGTGAGGATTGTGAAGCCATCGAGAGGGGATAAAAAAATAAAATTAGAGAAATTCAGTGAAATATTAGTTGAGGGAACTTCCCAGGACTGAGTACTATGGTTTTAAAAAATTACATTTTAGAAACACCGCTTTTCTTTTCGCATGGTATTGAGATTGAAAACCATTTAGTTGCAGCTCAAACAGGTGAAGTCCTAGTAGGCAACGATCTTTTATCTACATGGGAAGATATGTTTTCGAATGCTTTCGAGTATTTAAAGAAAATTAAGAAGGATAAGAAAACACCAAGTGCTATTGC
>JAEOSP010000550.1 GCA_016840305.1 Candidatus Hodarchaeota archaeon | reverse complement strand
TCACGCCTTTTTGCAAAATATTTGTGACACATATCCCATGTTATTCGTGCAGCTGCTTGTTCATTTTGTAAGTTATCAAAATTGTCAAATTCATCAACTGTATAAACTAATGTTAAACTGTATCCAGGTAGATCCATATACGCCATAATTTTCAAAGATAATCCCGAATAATCTATCCCATAAACATCAAGGCATATAATTCGTTGTTTAGCTTTTATTCTTGCCATTATCTGATCATGTGGAGTATAAGTTACTAAATAAAGAAATGGCATAGCTACACCCACATTGAATATCGGATGACCTGGATTTATCATCATCGCTGCTTCTCTACATAAATCGGATGCAGCAGCCCATCTAGCAGTATAAATTTTAACTAAAGCTGAAATTGCTGTTGGACTTTGCACTTCAATTTGTCTGCTTTTAATTTCATCTATGTATAAACCAGGAAATCGACTATCTAAAGGATGCGTTAGCAATGCTTGTTTTAAATTCATTTCAGATTCAGTAAAACCACTTGGAGTAATTCCATTTGATAATAATTTATTTACTAACATCCCCGAAGCTTCAGCATCTATTTGCAGAGGAAATCCTAAATAATTCTTATCAGCAGATCCACTATAACATGCTAATACTAGAATTTCATTGTTTTGTTTTATGTTGATAAAGTTTCTAAGAACATCCCACTTTAAAGTTATGGTATTTATTTCTAATCCTTCTTTATTACCATGTCCAAAAATAATATGATGAGCATCGGAAAATGATAATATCCCTTCTTGTAACTCTTGCCAAGAAGTAACCAAATCCACTCTTGCTGTATCAGGATAATATTTCAAGAATGTATCCACTGCAAGCTGCACGTTATAGTCCGTATCGACCTGTAACACCACTACATCAGGATCAATTTTAGCATTATTAAAAACAGCATTCTGATGAATACCAACCTGAGCTAAGGGTGAAAATAGTATTGCTGAAAGACAAAATAAAGCAAATACTATGAAAATTACCTTTTTATTAAAACCTATTTTTAACATATCACAAAACCACCAGGTAAATGTCAAAAATGGTTAGGAATAGGGATCTTAAGAACAGACGTTATAAAAGACAACTCTTTGACTTACCAATGAGTTATTGAAGAGTTATCAATGTCACAAAGAATCCAAAGAACTTATTGATAAGAATTGATTTAGAAATAGAAGAAAAAGATGAAAGAATGTCAAAGAAAACATCGTGAAGATATCTCTAGTTTCATTACTGATTCTACTAGTTTCATCAATGGTAATACTAGCTAATCTGAAACTTCCCTTCACACCTCACAGGAGCGAACGGAACACATTATTATTGTTCGTTCATTAAATCCGTGAAAAATCCCTCACCACTTTTTAATTCACACTAACAATCTTTAGATGAAAAAAAAGTACAAATCACTTTCATCTACTATTAGTATATTTATTAAAAAATCAAATAAAACCCAAAACAAAACCCAATACTGGATTTGTATTAGAAATTAAGCAATTCTCATGGAAAATCATTCGTTTGCCTTCGATAATTCACTTCTGTATTTTGACCTAAACAAATCTCTTAACAAGCCCGTAATGCTTGTTGTTATGTCAATCCTTTGTTGTGTATTCTTATTGGGACGTATGACGATTACTTCTTGAATCATTTGGACTACTACAGTAACTCTATCAAGGTAAAATATGTACCGTTCTAAAGGAATTTTCGTAATTTTATCAATATCTCGCAATACAAGCCAACGAGTCCAAAGGATGCTTACTAAAGGATGTAGAAAGTTTAATTCTTCTTCTGAAAAAACTTCTTTATCTTGCAGTTTTTCTAAATTTTTTTCAATGTCAGTTTCTAATTTCGTTTTATCGGGTGTATAATTCATTCACTCACCTTCAAACAGTTTTCGTGCTTTCTTCAAGTTGTTTTGGTTGCCAATCTGTAAGTAACGAATAGTAATAGTCTCATTCTCCTGGCCAGGTAGATAGTTGACGAGCTTAATCTTTCGACACTTCCTTAGGATATATAGGAAATGATCATGTTCAATCTGAACCAATCTCGTCATTTATTCTTTCAATGAATTTCACTTGTTGATTTCTGAAAGACTGTAATTGTTTATGATTATTTTTATAATGTTTTATTAGATTTTTCATTTATTTCCTTAAACTCGTCTCTCGAAATCTCATATGCTTTTCGAATTCAGATTTGAATTCCAAAGCCAAGTCTGTAAGTTGGTACAGAGCACCTATACTCTGAAATGGAGTCAAATTCTCAATCAATGCTTCTTGCTCAAGTTGATCAATCACACGAGAAATGTTCGAGAGGGGAATAGCAGTCTCCTGATTGATCTCGGATTGAGTTCGTGGATCAGTAAGTAACACTTGGTAAATGGCCCTGCGATTTTTTCCTCTTAATATATAGGCCAATCGTTGCGCTTTAGTTGTCAAGTTCATTCTTTTTTTGCTTGCAAGGGTTCTTTCTTTTCTTGCTTCAGTCTTTTTTATCATTATAAAGAAACCCCACAATTGATTGAGATCTCT
>JAEOSP010000549.1 GCA_016840305.1 Candidatus Hodarchaeota archaeon | reverse complement strand
ATTCAAGACAAAAAATGAGTACAAAACAGGAGATATTTTAAGCATTGGGATTTCAACAGGCATACTGAATGAACTTGATGGGAATCAAGCAAAGGTTATCAAAACAAGAGGTTTTGTTTTGGGAAAGGTAGCAAGGGTTGAGAAAGTTAAAGAAGGAACCTATGACTGTGCTGTAGTTTTTATTCCATCCAAAGAAGAGGATGGTAATTATTTGAGATTATTCCAGGATCTTATGAATAAGGCTTTGTATTTTTAATATAGAATATCAGGTGGCAATTATTAATCATAAATCTTGTAGCCTTATATAAATTCATGACCAAAGATAAAATAAAAAGGATTATAGATGAAGTACAAAAGCTTCCAACACTTCCTGCAGTGGCGAATAAAATAACCAAGTTGCTGAAGGATCCTACCTGTACTGCATTAAAAGTATCTGAAGTAATTGACAAGGATCAGAGCTTAACAATAAGAGTGCTGCGATTGGTTAACTCAGCTTTTTATTCATTAGCTTCTCAAGTAAGCAATGTAAGACATGCAGTTGCATTACTGGGTTTCAGAACTATTTCTCAAATGGTTATTACCATATCAGTATTTGATGTTTTTAAAGGAGGATATGGGAACGAATTTGACAGAGAAGGCTTCTGGAAGCATTCGATAGGGTGTGCAGTTTTAAGTCAAAAGATTGCACAGTTAACGAATTACTCTAAGGTAGATGACTGTTTTACCGCAGGCCTTTTACATGATATTGGTAAAGTTGTGCTTGATCAATATCTGCATGAAGAAATGGTAAAAGTTATTCAATTAACGCAGGGAAAAGATATTTCTTTTACTGATGCTGAAAAAGAGGTTCTGGGATTGAACCATGCCGATATTGGTGGACAGGTTATGAATAATTGGAAAATACCCGTTCCTATGGTGGTTGCAGTAAAATATCACCACACATTATTAGAAGAAAGGGAAGAAACAGAAATTGGTCGTGACCTCATTGTAGATATTGTTAGATTATCAGATGTAATCTGTAAAAGAGAGAGAATCGGATTTACAGGCGATACTATCATACCTGAAATTACAGAAGATTATTATATAAGATTTAATATTAACAAACAGTTAATAGATGAAGTAATTGAAAGCTGTGGTGAGGAAATTGAAAAAGCTGGTATTTTCATCGAATTGACTAGCTAAGATAAAATAGAAACCTGCGCAATTACAAGCTAACTGTGACAGTAGAGATAATTCCATGAAGACAGAAATCGAAGAAGAATTGAGACAACGCAATAAAGAGCTATTGATACTCAATACGATTATTTCTTTTATTAATCAATTTCTTAATTTCGGGGAACTTCTGGAGAATGCTCTGGAAAAAGTTTTAGAAATTATGACAATAGAATCAGGAGCACTATTATTACTAAATGAAAAGAAAGATACCTTTCTACTTGAAACATCAAAGGGATTTTCTCCTGATTTTGCATTAAAAATAACAAAAATTGATGCAGAGGAAAATATCATTGGAAAAACGATATGCTCGGGCAATAATATTCTGATAGGCGATGGGAATGCATTAAACAATCATTTTACAGAGTTGATGCTTAGTGAGGGTTATAATACAATTTTCTGTCTGCCCATTAAGACCAAAAAGAGAGTATATGGAATGCTGATATGTGGACATCGATACTCACGTTTTTTCTCCAAAAGAAATACGAGCATATTAGAAAGTATTGGGTATCAAATTGCTATATCAATTGAAAATTCACTTCTGTATAAAGCAGTAAAAGATTCCGAGGAAAAATATCATCATCTGATAGAGTCGGCGAATATAGGGATTGTTTCCCTAACTAAAGAAGGAAAGATATTTCAATTCAACAAAAAAGCTGAGGATATTTTTGGATTTTCCAGAGAGGAAGTTGTTGACAGTCAACTTGTAAATATATTATCTGAAAATCAAAACCAACTCATTGAGAATATAACAAAGCAATATATGACATCTGGGAACGACAAAATATTCGATCAATCTATAGTGACTTATGGAAGAAAGAAAGATGGTAAAAAATTACAACTGGAAATATCGTACTCAATCTGGGGAGACAGGAATGGCCCAGTAATTACGGCAACTATTAGGGATATGGAGTATTAATAAACCAGTCTACGAAGATTCACTATGAAAAAAAGAAAAGTAACATCCAGAATCAAGCATCTAGCATCCAGTATCTTTTAGTTATTTGCTTGGTCAATATTACGTGCTTTGAATTTTAAAAAACATGTTTTCTGTCAGACAATAAGAAATTATTCTAAAATCTGGGTTATATATTTTCTGCAGATCTGTAAGCTTCTCTCCAGGTATTCCACCTTATGAGGTTCGATTGTGTAGATGGGATTAACGCCATAGTCCTTTAAAAGCTTAAAGAATAGATCGAAATCAATTTCACCATCACCTGGAGGAAGATGGTCATCAGATTTTTTAAAATTATCATGCATGTGTACTTCTTTGATGTACTTTCCTAAAGAGTCAAACCATTCTTCCATCGTTACTGTTGAGAATAAATGAAAGTGACCGATGTCGAAACAGAAGTTGAAATAAGGTGAATCTATAGCAGAAATCAATTTTTCTAAACTGGATGGTTCTTCCTCAAAGATATTTTCTAATGACAGGGGAATATCGATTTTTTCAGCTTTCACAACTAAAGACTCCCACGTTTTGAGACTATTATCCAGCCAAAGCTCAACATTCCCGTCAAAAAACCATTTATTGTAACCCGGATGAAAAATAATCATACTT
>JAEOSP010000548.1 GCA_016840305.1 Candidatus Hodarchaeota archaeon | reverse complement strand
TAGATCCTAACGAAGTTCCTGTTACAGAGGATTTGAAAAAAAATCCATTTAGACCTAGAAGCGTCTATGGTATATCTAAATGCGCAACAGAACAAATAGCGTGGTTATATCATAATTCATATGGAGTACCTAGCGTCATTACTCGAGGTTTTAATCACGAAGGACCACGGAGAGGGATTCAATTCGTTACTAGCGTGGTTCACAGACAAATCGTAGAAATATTAGACAATAAGCGAGATAAAATTGTAATTGGAAATCCAAATGCCATTAGAGATTTTACCCACGTTAAAGATACAGTTAATGGATATATCATACTAAGCGAGAAAAAGAAATTTGGTGAACCTTTTAATATCAGCTCCGGAAAAGGTATAACAATCGCTGATTATGTGAAGCTCGCAAAAAGTATATATAATATTGATGTTGAGGTATTTATAGATCCTCAACGTATGCGGCCAAGCGAAGTTCCCTTGTTAATTGGTCGGAACGAGAAAATATTTAACGAAACTGGCTGGAGACCCGTAAGATCAATCGTTGATATTATAAAAGAGGGAGTTGAATACTTCCAAAATCATCCAGAGATGCTTGGTATCGAAGCTCATTAATTTGTTTTATTTTTTTATGGAAGTTTCATTTTATAAGTATTTTTTAAAAAATCTAAAGATTTCCCTGGTATAACTTTACAACTTTCATAGGAGTAATAAGCTTACTAACCGTTATTCTTATCAAAAAACGGGTGAAATCCTAAATTTATTTCTTAACTTCCTTTTAATTAAGTATAAATAGAATGTTATCTAAACTTTTAATAATTTAATTACGACAAAAATTTAACATAGTGAATTAAGACGAAAATAAAACATACATACATAAGTATTGGCCTTCTTATCCTTATTGTTTCGCTTACTGTAGCTGGCACACTGAATCAAAGTTTTAATCCTCAAATTAAGCATAAGGCTCCAAAGTCGAGCGCGGGTGAAATTACCATCATTAACCCTGAAAATAAGACATATATCGAGCCTGATAGTGGTTACTATCCAGCGACATATGGATTTGAGAATGATGACATTGGTAGTAATCCAACAGGTTGGCCTGTAAGTGAACCTTCAGGAGCAACAGTTAATGTAATTTCTGAGATTGATGGGCATAATAACGTTGTTGAGTTAAATGATCCAGTTCTTTCAGGATGGGTAGAGGCAATTCACTATGATTCTTTCCCAAAAACACATGGAACAATAGAACTCTGGCTTAGGTTTAATCAAACTACTGGTTGGCTGGGACTTGGAAGTAGAGATACGATTAATAATAATGTTCTTTTAAGAGTTAGTGTAGAAAACGGTAAGTGGAGATATAGAAACAATGCTGGGACTCTACTAATTGTTCCCAATGTTGCTGATCCTGTAGCAAATAAGTGGACACATATACGAATTGACTTTCGTTGCCACAATGCTCCTTCTTATTTAGGATTATCAGATGATAGGCATGTAGTTACTATTGATGGAGTAAGTTCAGGCGAGCTTGAACATTGGAACGCCGGGAGATTGGATTATCAATATCTTGTTGTTCAACATGATCCAGCCACTATAATGAGATCATGGGTAGACGCTGTTGGATTTTCCTGGGATCCCAATTATGCTATAGGAGATAACCTGAATGAAGGACTACTTCTCAGATATAATAACATTACTAATTTAGATTGGATTGGTTACTCGCTAGATGGGCAGAGCAATAAAACAATATCGGGCAATACAACCATCCCATTGCTTAATAATGGAATACACAGCATTCTTTTGACTGCAAATGATACAGTTGGGACATATTTTAGATCTGAATTAAGAACTTTCACCGTGTTAACAAATGGACCTACGATTTCAGCTATTACTCCATTACCCAATCAGTATTATGGTGTTACTGCTCCAAGCTTTAGTATTGATGTTCAAGGTGTTAATTTTGATAAATTATGGTATTCTTTAGATAGTGGAATTACTAATATTTCATTTTATTCGTTTAGTGGCGATATATCTCAGACAGAGTGGGATAAATTTACTCATGAGGTTGTTCAAATACATCTTTACATAAATGATAGTTTCGGTCGAATTGGTCATGATACTGTTACTGTTAATAAAGATCTTAATGCACCAACAACATCGATATATTTTGTGCCTTATAGTGGTTCTAATGTGGTATTGCCTGCAACATTATTCTCCCTAATAGCAACGGATAACTCTGAATCTGGTGTTTCAACTATTCGATACAGGATAGATGGTTCTGGTTGGATTCCATACACAGGTGCATTTACTCTATCAAGTTACGCTTCGGGTTTTTATCCAATTACATATCAATCTATAGATGCTGTTGGTAACGTGGAAACAGAGAATTACTTGGTAATAGAACTGTATATACCTTCACCACCACCTGAACCTCCCACCTTTATTCCAATATTGTTAACGAGTATTGGAATTGGTTTAGCAGTTTTGATAGGTATAGTTATTTTCGTACTTGCTAGAAGAAGAACCCCAAAAACTCCTATCAAGGCTCGAACAAAGGAAATATCTCCGACTGGCAGTGATCAATTTAAAGTATGTCCTTACTGCTTCGCTCAAATAAAAATCAATGCTAAATATTGTACTTTGTGCGGAGCATCATTAGAAAAAGACTAATTCTTTTTTTTTATTCACTCTTATAAATTTAACACTTGTTTTTGAAGGTTTATTAATTCCATCACCCCTTTTTCACCAACTTCAATTATTTCGTTGAGTT
>JAEOSP010000547.1 GCA_016840305.1 Candidatus Hodarchaeota archaeon | reverse complement strand
GAAATTTCCGGAATTCAACAAAAAACGACAACTACGTAAAATCAACTACTTAAATTGAAGTTACTTGGAAGATGAACAGTTGGTAAAAAGTATTGGTGGCAAAAAGTATTGGAAGTAGTTGACTTTTAAGGAAACCGTGGTCTGTCCTAGGCTGACGGTCTCATTATCATATTAGCATTGCTAGGGATTCTATGAATATTCAAGAATATTTTTCAAAATTAAACGAAGAATCTCAATCTATCTTTAGGGAGTCAATATTACATAAGGATCAGCTTGGGCGGGCACACCACTTTTCTTCCTGCATATATGAGTTTTCAGAATATATATTAGATCCTTTAGAAAAAAAAATGCTTGTTACTGTTAGTACGCAGTTGGAATCGGCCACACTCAATTTAACGCTGGGGATGTATAGGCAGGCCTTTGCTTCTTTACGATTGGCGCTTGAGATGGGACTTGGCGCGACACATTTTTCTGTTCACAAAATGGAACTTAATGAATGGCTCGATGGACGAGCTGACATTAGATGGTCAAGCTTGGTCGATGAAAATAATGGAGTTCTGTCGATTAGATTTGCAAATGCATTCTTTAAGGAACTTTCGGTTGATATTAATGGCTATAGAAGTAAAGCTGTTTCCACATACAGAAAGCTATCTGAATATGTGCATGGAAACAGTGATACATGGGCAATGAGCGGCCTTAAAGTTAGTTATAATCAAGATCTATTCGATGCTTATTTTAAGCATTTTACAGCCGTTTCAGAAGTTATTATTTTTATTTTGACTTGTAGGTACATTAAGTTATTTGACGCACCTGCACTTGAATCATTACAATTTATACCAGAAGAGCTAAGTCACATTCCTGTTATTAGAGAAATATTTGGTGGACCAAAGGAATAAATATGAATGAGTTTTATCTACGAACAGAGAGTATTAAGCAAACAGATATATTAAGCTTATCAGTAGTTAACTCATCTGATTTGAATATTATAAGTGCATTAAAGTCTGCTGAACCCTGCTTGTTGGAAGGCTCTAGAGGTACAGGAAAGTCTTTTTTAATGAGGGTTGCGGAGATAGAAATAGAAGCTGAAAGTGACTCAAGTATTACAGTCTTTGTACCTTTCAATATGAGTTCCCTAATAAACACTGAAGATCATCTTCAGTTTTATCATTGGATGTTGGCCAAAACTCTTAAATTCCTTGTCAATAAGCTCAGAAAAAAAGGAATCGTTGTTTCAAATATTACTGCAAATCTTCTGAGTAATGACGAGAATGAAAATGATGTTGATATTGAGAGAAGTCTAAAAGATATTGTCAAACTTTTCGAAGACTCATATAAAGGAAAATCTGAGATAGACATTTCTGCACTCCCTGATATAGAAGACGTTAAAGAGGCAATAGAAAATATTTGCGAAGAAAATTCACTTGATAGAATCTATTTTTTCTTTGATGAAGCTGCACATGTGTTTAGACCAGAGCAGCAGCGGCAATTTTTCAATTTATTTAAAGATCTTCGATCGCCTTACATTACCTGCAATGCAGCCATTTACCCGGGAGTTACTTATTTTGGTGATTCATTTGAATTGACTCATGACTGCACATATAAAAAACTGGAAAGAAACATTAAAGACTCTGATTATCTTCAGTACTTTAAAGATATTGTATTCAAACAGTCTGATGATAAGCTCAAAGAAGATATTGACAGGAATAGAGATTTATTTAATACGCTTGCGTTTTCAGCTGGTGGAAATCCTCGAATGCTTTTGAAAACGCTACAAGATGTCAATAAATTCAACACCTCAACTATTAACAGTGTAATTAAATCATTCTATAGAGAACAAATCTGGTCAGAGCATACGGAATTAGGTGAAAAATACAAAGGGCATCAACGAGTTATTGATTGGGGTAGAGACTTTTTAGAGAAAACTGTTATTCCTGCAATAGAAGCATATAATGTTACCAGAATGGAAAAGGGTATTGACGAATCTACCATTTACTTTTGGATACATAAAGATTCACCAGAAGCCGTTAAGGAAGCATTAAGACTTCTTACTTATACAGGAATTATTAGAAAAGTTGATAGCTCAGTGCGGGCAACTCGAGCTGAGCTTGGCACCCGTTATGAAGTAAAGTATGGTTGCATTATTTCTTTAGAGAGCAGCCCTCATAATGAGTCTGCTGAATTCTATAAAAATATATCAATAAAAAAATTTCCTGAATTCGGAAAAAATCATAATTCGTATATTAATATTGAAGACATCGTGAGTATCAAAGCCAATGATCAACAATATGAAAAATCATTAAAATCTATGCTTAATAAATCAATAGATGTATTAGACCTTTTAACTACTTGGCAAAAAGGAAAATTGAAAGAAGCAGGGATACAAACAATTGGTCAATTACATGGAAACACTGAAAACAATCTAATTGAGAAAATCTACAACGTTGGACCAGCTCGAGCTCGATTAATGAAGAATGCAGCGACAGCTGAACTTCTTGAATATATTTCGGGTTGAACAAAGAAGGGGGGCGATTTTTTCCTGACTCAGCTCCTATGTTTAATATCCCTAGATTTTGATTTTGCTACAGTACTGATATCTCCTATCGAGCGTAACCGGTTTGTCTTATAAGAGATTCTTCTGAGCGGCTCTAAAAAATCTCTTAAATTAAGGTGTTACATTTCAAGACACACGCCGCATAACCAACAAAAGAAATGAAAACAGAATCTGAAAAAATAGCAATTTTCCTAGATGTCGAAAACTTAACGAAATGGATCAAAGAGGATGGGCCTGAGAAATTACTGGATGAAATATGCACATTGGGTCAGGCTGTCGTTAGACGTGCATATGGGAATTGGAATTCTCCAGCAGTTACAAACTTTCAGGCTTATTTAAATCGTCTTGGATTCGAACTTGTGCATAATTTCCATCCTGTCTCTGGAAAGAATTCTTCTGACATCCAAATGACGGTTGATGTTATAGAATATGCATGGAATTTAAAGGACTTGTCATGGTTTGTCTTGGCCACTGGAGATTCAGATTTCAGTCCTCTCTTTAGAAGATTAAGGGAAATGGGTAAGGGAGTAATTGGAGTAGGACCCCGCTCAACTCTTAGTGAGACGGTAAAGACTTCATGCTCACGATATATTTATACAGAGTCTGTTACCCAGAAGGGTGAAATGGCCATACAGTCTGCTTATGAAGATGCTGTAGATAATGTTGGAAGAGTTCTTTCAAGTTTCGGAGACAGTATTCATCTCTCAATGTTGAAATCAAAACTCTTAAACCTTGACAGTGCTTTTGATGAAAAACAACTTGGCTTTACGTCTTTTTCTGCATTTATCGAATCCATTGAAGAGATCTCACTCAATGGAAAAAGTACGATTTGCCATCTAAAGTCAGAGAAACCTACGCAAAAGGAGCAATCAACCAACACAAACAATAACAAAAAAGAGGATCTTTCCTCTCGATACATATCAATCCTTAGAAAAAAGAATTGGAGAATTTTACCCAAAGAGTACTTGATAACGATTTTCGATGTATTGAAAACACTACAACCATCGACAAAAGAAAAATTACTAGAAGATGTACTGAAAATTATAGGAAAAAATATCACGCCGACTGATGTAAGAAAAGCCTTTTCCATACTGATCAAATGTCATCTTTTGAAGAGATGGGATATAAACGACTCCACGAATGAAATACTATGGGGTGTGAGTAACAACGACTTGACAACACAAGATATGCTTGAAGCAAGAGATGTTGCTGTCACTGCCAGAATCTGTCACGCTTGTAACGAGGAGAAAATTAAATTAGAACACTCAGCAATAAATGGAATATTATACAGTACAAAGTCTATAAAGGATGTGAATAAAATTATAATTAAGTCGGAAAAATATCGAGAATAGCCGAAAAAGGAATCGGGTTGTTGTTTATCACTTTATTTTACAAAATACCGGCAATTTTAAGGCTGATTATCCCACCGGTGGTTTTCCGGAAAAGGTAATATATTGTTCCTCTCGATTTTAGTAAGACTTTATTCAATGCCCTCTTTATGCCTCAAAAAACCTACATCTTGGAGCGAAGCTCCAAGGGCACGAATGCAATGAGTGCTACTCTCATAGGTGACATAATTCGACGGTTGTCGAAAAATCCACGTATTTTATTTTGGTCAAAATCCGGTGAAATAAAGAGAACGACAACACGGGTCTTGGCTTAGACTCATCTTGTATGCAAAATGTCCCAGGAAGTCGACTTTGCCAAAGTCCATATCTCTCCTATATAGGAGCCATCCCTCCCCCCAGTAAAGGAGAGGGCAACTGGAATAGTGCGCCTACGGCGCCTCTTCCAAACACATCGACGAGTTTATCCAGAGTGAGAAGGAGGTCTGTAATTGAAGAGCATTGTAGCTAGAATCAGT